>JBLFWZ010000161.1:0-10372 GCA_047611905.1 Gammaproteobacteria bacterium
CGAAGACCTTACAAGCCCGTTCACACAATTTCTTAACGGCTGCGCCGCACGGTGTGTCATGGCGCTCATCCATCGCTGCCAGTAGGCGGATATCGATTGCGGCGTATTTTTGTTTAAAGCCTCGCACCGTTCGTTGGCGGCGCTGGAGTCGACCCGTCTTGCGGTGCTGGGCAATCAACCGGGTCAACTGTTGGCGCGAGTAACCGCTGATCTTCATGAGGTAGCGGATCACGATCCCTTTGTCTTGAAGGGGGCGTCGGTGATAGCGGAATTTAACCAGCTCGGTGTGTAGCCAGCGATAGCAGGCGTCCTTGTCGCTGATCACCGAAAAGGCCATTGCTTGGGTGCCGGACAGGAAATCTATCAACTGGTCGATGGTGGTCAAGTCTTCGAGTTTCATAATGGTTTTCATCCCCCATCATGAACAGTCTTGCTGCCGAGTTCAGACTCACTTCATATTAGAAACACCACCCTATCTTCAGACTCATTTCATATTGGACAAGGCTGACCGTAGTAATACATCGTACCGAGTGAATAATAGGCCGCTGCGTAGCCCATTTCAGCACCAAGCGAAATCCACTCGACGGCTTCTTCGAAAACAACTTCTTGCTCGTTAAATTCAACTGCCGAAGAATACAGCGCCTGCATCGAATAAATTTCTCCTACCGAAGCTCCTTTTCGAAACCACTTGCTTGATATTTCGATATTTCGTTCGACGCCATTACCGTAGTAATACAGTGTTCCAAGCGCATAGTACGCGAGCGGTAATCCCATATCCGCAGCCGTTTGATAGTGCTTTCTTGCTTCGGAAAAATCCTTTTCGACAATCCGGCCGGTTTGGTAATAGGTCCCCAACGTGTATATGGCCGTTGACTCGTCTTTTCCAGCGGCTTGCACGAAAAATCCGTATGCTTTCTCTGGATCGGGTTCAACCCCTAAGCCACGTTCGTAAATAAACGCTAGATCCGTAATCGCGCCAGAGAACCCTCTGCTACCGGCAATATCTAACAGCCTTATCGTTTCTGCGGTGTCCTGCGCGACGCCGCATCCCTCAGCGTACAACCATCCCAAACGAGCCATCACCAAGGCGATGCTACGATCTACGATGTTCAACAATAATTCTGCCGCTTTGTCGCAGTCTTTTTCTATGATGTACCCATCTCGATAGAACATTGAAAGTTGCACAGTTGCGAGGACTTCGCCTGAATTCGATGCCATAGTGATTAGCTCGACGGCCCGACCCAAGTCTCGCTCAATATATTTGCCTTCGAGATAAAGATCTCCGAGTACGAGCTGAGATTCACCGCTTCCGGCTGCTGATTGCGTTTTTAATTCCTCAACGGTGTCGCGCTTAAGTGTATTGAGTCGATCAGGCGTAATGAGATTCGATAAGCCCTTATCGGTCATCGAAATGAGGTATTGTTGAGAAATCGTATCGCCTAAATTCGCGGCCACAAAGAACCATTCGGCGGCTTTTTCTAGGTCGCGCTGCGTGCCCTCGCCTCTAAAAAATAGTCCGGCTACTGATCGCTGAGACATTAGGTGACCGCTCTGTGCTGCGAGCAGCAACAAACGAAAAGCGGCTTCTGGTCGATATCCATCGACTTCGCCGTTTAAATAAATGATCGCAAGCAAATGTTGTGCTTCCACGATCCCCGCTTCAGCGGCTTTCAACGTCCAACTAAATGATTTTGGATAGTCGATCTCGCCAAACAAGCCAGTTGCGTACCCGATTGCGAGCCTCATCCATGCGGAGACTTCACCAAGCGCCGCAGCCTGCTCATACAGATCCTTGGCCTGCGATACATTCGTTCGTACCCCGAAACCAAGTTCGTAACTGATCCCGAGAACAACCATCGCGGACGAATCGCCTTCGTTAACGAGCGTTTCAAGACTTTTGAGTGACTCAGACTTCGCATCCTCACCAAACTCGCCTTGCATGCCGAAAACGGCAATAAGCATCCGTGAAGCCGCGTTGCCTTGTTGGGCGGAAGAACGGAGGTAGCTTAGTCCCGACTCGTTTCTACCAAGTAGAAATTCTAAGTATCCATGGAGTAATTGAGCTTCGTGATTGCCGGTTTTCGCCAATAGCTCTATTTCACCAAGATCCAGGGTCGAATACTCTTCTGTCGCCGGGTTGAATGTCTTTAGCCATTCTTTCCGGGCCAACGTTAGGGCAGACTCCACCGATTCAAATCCGAGCGCCGCAGCACCGGAACGCAATTCGTGCCTTACAGCCGATTTAGGAGCTGGTGCCGTCGCCGCGAACCCGTCAGCTATGAAATAGAACACAAATATTAGTGCTGCAACTACCCTCATCATATTCTCCCTCAGAGCACCAACCGAATAAGAGTTCGGCTATTTATTACTTCCGCGCCGATTGAACCCCAGCTAGTTCTGCATCCGCCAGCAACTGGAAACATCGATCCCCTTCTCGTGGTTTAAACCGAACCTCTGAATGATCCCGCCATCCGCTAACACGGTAAAAACCCTATCCCCTATGCGATTCACGTTCCTTTTCACCGGGCATTCGATATCGGGTAGTTCATTACCGCCTAATTTAACACCACGGGGCCACTCCCACGGTGGAATAAATTCAGCTTTCCATAGGCCTCTCCTTGTCGCTCTAGTCGTTCCTTCTTGTTCAAGAAATTACTGTGCCGTCGATAAGCGAGCGTTCTACCGAGGTCTGCCCTCATGTCGTTAAGGTTCGTATCTTTTCTAAAAAAGTAGCGAAAGCTCGATCGTATCTGTCTCTCTCGGTCCAGGAGCAACGCACCGGATGGCCCATCAGAAGAAACGGAAATGTTTCGGTCGCAGCATTCGCGTTTACGCAATCCTTTCCTTTAAGTCGACACATCTGCTTACCGTCCGGCGCGTCTATTATATGCAGTCGAATTTCGGTTCCATCAATCCGAATGCTTTCATCGTAAGTTGTATGGGCTCGCCGTATAATTTCCACGTTTTGCACTGCAACTCAACATGCGCAGCTCCATTTCAAATAAGCTGGCCAGCTGATAGGGTTGGAGACAGGCGCCTGACACTATGCAAGTTCGACTCCTGTCGGGCGCGCCAACTCAATTAAGGCCACACGCGCGTTGACGCTCGATTCGCCCGGACAAATGTTCTAATTGGAGAGATTTATTGAATTGGGATGCTTGGGGCCTTGTTGTGGAGTCGGTAGGTGCACTCGGCGTTATCGTTTCCGTAATCTATCTCGCTGCCCAGATAAGAAAACAAACCCAAGAAGCGCGGTTGGCGGCAACACGCGATCTGGCAAAGTTCAATGACGATATTGCGGCGTCTGCAATGGCTAACCCAGAGTTGTTAGAAATCTACCGCAAAGGCGCGCTCGATTACGAATCGCTGTCGGAACTGGAACGATTGTCTTTTGGGTTTTTTATTTCTCGAGGTTTGAGACTACAGGAACAAGTGTATTTGCATAGCGTCGTTGGGAACATGGAACAGGCGTTCTACGAGTCGCTGCGAGGCCGCCTCGACGAACAGCTCGGCTTTGCCGGGACGGCGCATTGGTGGGGTCTCAACAGACATGCGTTTGGACCCGCGTTTCGCGATCATGTCGACGGACTTCTTGTCGACCTCGCTAACCGCAGGGATGCGAACTGAGGTGTCACAAACACGACAGAAAACAGCACACGGCTCAATGACTCGATAGATATAGGGGAATATAAAATGCTTCAGCACTCAATGACCTGGGTTCGGTTCTCGGCGTTAGCATTCGTGTTAGCCGTCGCGCGACCCGCTTTCGCAACAGAATATTACGCTGGCACTGACCCGGGATTCCCACCGCCAGTTGGCGAGCCGAGCGTGCTGCCCGCTGGTGCGAAGCTCATGAAAGTATTCGACGGCGGCTGTGTACTAACCGAAGGCGTTGCTGCCGGTCATGACGGAATGATGTATTTCTCCGATCTAACTTTTACATCACGCTGCAAAGATCCGTCTGGGCTCTACTTGCAAGCCGGTAACATCTGGAAGTACGACCCGCAGACGGGCAAAACAGAAATCTTCCGCAGCCCATCCGGCATGTCGAATGGCATCAAATTCGACTCTGCTGGCAACATGGTTGCAGCACTTGGCGCGGACTATGGCGGTCGAATGTTGGTGCGCACGGACATGAAATCGGGCAAGTCAATCATTCTGACGGGTCTGTTTGATGGTAAGCCATATAACGCGTTGAACGACGTGACGATTGACGCGCAAGGTCGGATCTATTTTTCCGATCCGCGTTACCTCGGCCACGAACCGGTATTCCAGCCAGGTTTCGCCGTATATCGGCTCGATCCGGACGGCAAGGTGCATCGCGTTATCACCGATGGCGGCAAGACGAACGGCGTATTGGTATCGCCGGACCAGAAAACGTTCTACGTCGTCAGTAACGACAACGGCTGGTTAGATATGATCCGGATCGAGAAAGGCGAGGCGCCCCCATTTCAAGGTCATCACGTGTTGCAAGCTTACGATCTTGCGCCCGACGGCACGATGAGCAACCGTCGTGTGTTGGTCGACTACGCGCCCTACAGTGGACCGGATGGTTTAATCGCCGACGCGGCTGGGAACTTATATGTTGCTTTGCGTGCAGAGAATCGGCCAGGTATCGGCGTATTTAATCCGGCGGGCAAAGAAGTTGCTTTTCTGTCGACCGGCAAAGAACTACCGACTAACGTTGGTTTTGGCCGCGGCGAAGAACGTAATGTGCTCTACGTTACCTCGGGAAAGAGTTTGTACAAGATTGCTATGGTGAACGACGGCTACGAATTACCGCCGTTGAAATAACCGGGTGCTATTGATACGCGGAACCTAATTGGTATCTCGTGCCCGTCGAGGGCGCGAGATACCGTAAATTCCGGCCCAAACGCTAGTAACTGCAGCCTGCAAGCAAACGGTGACACCGAACCCTTAGGCAGACTCAGCGAATATTTCCCGTCCGATCAGCATCCGCCGGATCTCTGAGGTGCCTGCGCCAATTTCGTAGAGTTTTGCATCGCGCAGTAGCCGCCCGGTCGGGTACTCGTTGATGTAGCCGTTGCCACCCAATAACTGGATTGCATCGAGCGCGACTTGGGTCGCTTTCTCGGCCGCATATAGAATACAACCGGCCGCGTCTTTGCGCGTCGTCTCACCCCGATCGGCGGCCGCCGCGACCGCATACATGTAGGCGCGACAAGCGTTTGTGGTCGTGTACATATCGGCGACTTTGCCTTGCACGAGTTGGAATTCACCGATCGGTTTGTCGAATTGTTGGCGTTCTCTAATATAGGGTGCGACTACATCCAAGCAAGCCAGCATGATCCCGGTCGGTCCGCCGGAGAGCACAATGCGCTCGTAGTCCAAACCGGACATCAATACGCGCACCCCTTCATGCAATTTGCCGAGGATATTCTCGACCGGCACTTCGCAGTCTTGAAACACGAGTTCGCAGGTATTCGAACCACGCATGCCGAGTTTGTCGAGCTTTTGTGCGGTGGTAAAACCGGCGTAGCCTTTTTCGACAATGAATGCCGTGATCCCTCGCGGACCCGCGTCCGGTTTAGTTTTTGCGTAGACCACTAAGGTATTCGCGTCCGGGCCATTCGTGATCCACATTTTGTTGCCGTTTAAAACGTAACAATCGCCTTTCTGATCGGCACGCAGCTTCATTGAAACGACGTCGGATCCGGCACCTGGCTCGGACATGGCTAGTGCGCCAACGTGTTCGCCGGTGACGAGCTTCGGTAAGTATTTTTCACGTTGCGCATCGGTGCCGTTGCGGCGGATCTGATTGACACATAAATTTGAATGCGCGCCATAACTCAAACCGACCGACGCAGAAGCGCGACTGATCTCTTCCATCGCGACGCAATGCGCGAGGTAGCCCATTTGACTGCCGCCGTATTGTTCTTCGACGGTTACACCAAGAAGCCCTTGATCACCCAATTTGGTCCACAATTTCTCACGTGGAAATTCGTTGGTTCGGTCGATTTCCTCGGCGAGAGGCTTGATTTCAGCCTGTGCGAAGCGGTGCGACATATCCCGTAGCGCTTCAATTTCATCGCCCAAACAAAAATTCATACTAGTGGTAAACATGCGGTTTCCTCGACACATCAATAGTCATTCGCCGCAGCTCAGCACGGCAAGGTTTTGCAGGCGATCTTAACTAACAATTAGATGAAAAACTTATCGGGGTCGGATCGCCGAATCGCCGGTGTCTAAGGATGTCATTTGTGCCGCACGTTATTGTGCAGGCCCGCATACCAATTTCGGATTTTAAACGTCGTATAAAACGTGAATACGACAAATGTGATTCTCGCCATCGCGATGCATTGTCTAAAAAGGCCGCCGGGATCTCGCGCCACCCGATCGTGGATGATGGTGGTGTCGCCGAGAACGTCATTGTAGTCGTCGCTTTTGCTATCCATAACAGAAATATCGACCATCGAAAGAACTACTTTCGCGTCCTAGGCACGGTTTGGCTATTGCTTACAATGTTTTGCATGGAATCCCCACTCGCGTTGCAAAGCGTAACAAAGCAGTGATGAAAACCAGCTCTAGGCCAGGTAATTTCGGCGTTTTCACGTCACCCCGGTTCGAGCCAGCGTTTTTCAGCTAGCCGCGCGATCACCGCTGTCGCCGGATTAGCCCGCTTCGGCTGGCTCCAGCCTGCACAATGGCTAATTCGGTATACTTTCGGCGCAGCCGTGCGATGTGGCAAGCCGCCACGTAATCGAGCCAGGATTGTTCGCGCACGGCATCCGACTTACCAATTGCAACGGCAACGGCAATTCGTTGGGGTGCGCAAAGCCCGATCTGGCAGATCTGCAGGTTTTGCCTTTGAATTTCAGGGAGCCAGAGTATCAAACGAGCTTGCACCCATCGTTACAATTCGATTCGCGGGCATTGCCAATTTGCCGGTCTACTTGCGCTAGGTCTGATGATGGGGTCCGGCCAAATTGTGTCTGCTATCGACGTGTACGACGAGAATGGCCGGCAAATCGTTGCTGAAGTTAAATTTCTTGGCGGTATCCAATATGCGTCTGGAATTAACTATGGATTTGGCGCACTCGACACGCCGGGCGAAACAGAGCGCGCAACTCTATCGTTAGGAATTAAACCGAAGGTCGATATGAAATGGGCATTTGAGACCAGCGAAATTTACAGCACGTTCTCGATGGTCGGAGCGATCACGACTTTAGACGGAGAATTGGCCGGGCAAGTCGCGCGCTCCGGTGATCGCGCGATCGACACGGATTCGACGAAACTCGGTTGGCGCAACGATGTTGTAGATATCTCGGTCGGCGGTCAAGAATTTACGATCGGCGACGGCTTCGTTGTCGGCGACGGGAATTTCAACAAAGGCGCGGCGGACGGCCAGTATTGGATCGGTGCATTCAGTGCTTGGCGTAATAGCGCAGTTGTGCGACTCAATACGGATCCAATACGCGCTGATGTATTTTGGTTACGCACCGACGACGACCTCGGTGATGCACGGGTCGTTGGAGTAAACGTCGAAACAACCGCGAACGAGACGTTTGGCACCTTAGGTCTTATGTATATCGAGATAGTCGACGATCAGAGTTTCGATTTGGATGGTATGCAAGTTGCCAGCATCCGCGGCGCGGACGTTAAAATCCCGGGAATCGATAATCTAAAACTGTTTGGCGAGTACGTCATCGAACGTGGGACGAGCGAACTCACTGGGCGGGACAATAACGCCAATGCGTATTACATCGAGGCCAACTACCAATTTCCAGACATTGTTTGGTCGCCAAAATTGTACTATCGGTACTCACATTTTTCCGGCAACGAGGCTGGTTCGAACGACAACGAAGAATATCGGGGCTTGTTCTTTACGATATTCAAGCGCGATTGGGACACCTGGTATCAAGGCGAAGTGACCGGTGAATTCCATTTGTTTAATCAAAATCAAATCACGCAAATGGCTAAACTAAAAGTCTATCCGCGCTCCGATGTGTCGCTCGGGTTTTGGTATTACACACACGATCTGGATACCCCGCAATATTTTGGCACGCCGGTTACCGACACGGATTGGGCGCAAGAGGTGAATCTGGCCGTCGAGTACTATCCGAACGACCGGCTTTATACCTACCTTGGATTTGCTTGGGGCACGCCGCACCAAGCGGCAGTTGACGTTTTCGGCGACAACGACGACACCTTAGTTTTGCAAACGTTCGTGTCCTACACTTATCACTAAATCCCCAATCTAAGGAGTCACCATGGCGACAGTAGAACTCGTCGAGTACGACGCGGCCACACCTGAAGTACGCGCAATTTACGATGATATTCGAGCCATCAGAAAAACGAACTTCATTAATAACTTCTGGAAGGGTTTAGCAAGTAACCCCGAGCAACTGCGCCGCACCTGGGATGGAATTAAGCAAGTGATGGCCCCAGGGGCCTTAGATCCGTTGACCAAGGAGCTTATTTATATCGCTGTATCGGTCGCAAATAAGTGCGAATACTGCATCCATTCGCATACGGCGGCGGCACGATCTAAGGGAATGACGGACGACCAATACGCAGAACTCATGTCTGTCATTGGCATGGCGCATTCGACGAACGGATTAGTCACCACGATGCAGTTACCGGTTGATGAAGTTTTTAAAGTGGGTGACGCATAATCTGACGGTTTCGCGTTCGAAATTAACGCTAGCGGATGGAGCAACTATCGCGCTTCGCCACGAAACTCGATAGTTACCTATCATATTTCGATCTACGTTATGCTTGCCCTGCACCTTGCTGGCCCGTTGCGCTGCCCGAATCGGTTTTTCACCTTACTCGACCGCAATCACAAACTATCCACCGCGACCACCCAGCACGATGTAACCCGGTTCCCGCTATTGCGCGACCGCCAGCCATTCTTCATTGCAAGGAACAACCATGGCGTTAGAGATGTTTTTGAAAATCGACGGCGTCGTTGGCGGTTCGCGCAATTACCAACATAAAGGTTGGGCGGATATGTTGTCGTGGAACTGGAATCTCGAGCACTCGTCTGAGAAAGTAGCTGCGGATTCATTGCAGTGCGAGAATATGAATCAAATTACTATCTTAAAAGCGATCGGCAAAGAAAGCGCGGCAGTGCTGAAATTATTCGCCGAGAAAACCCCGATATTGGCTGCGGAGATCAGCGTTATGCCCGTGGTTGGTAAGCGTGAGTCGGCTCAAAAGTACTTATCCATCATGATGCAAGATGTGCTTATTAGCTCGGTGCGGACTGACGGAGAGGCCGAGGAGAATTTTTTTCGTGAACGTTTGATACTCACATTCGGCAAAATCAACTATGAGTTCTATCAATACGCCGCGAGCGCACCAGGCGCAGCAAACAGCGAAGGCGAGAGTTTCACCTTCGGCTGGGATCTCAATACCAATAGTGCAGCATAAATTCGCACACTAGCGTAGTGACATCGGACCTCGCCGGGTCGCTAACAATCTACGTGCGGCCCAAATTCCGGTACACAGCCGACTCGAATTCGACATAACCCGGATAGCTACCGATATCTTGAAACGGCAGAATTTGGGAACTCCACATACCACCAATGCCGTTTAGACGATCGATCCAGTAATATGTATTAGCTAGCCCTGCCCACGAAAGCTGCCCCGCTGGCCGACCGGTCGGCGCCTCCTCATCGTTCACTTGAAACGTATACGACCATGATTTCGATAAGCCCGGAAAGAAATCTCCGCTATTAGCGAGCTGCGGGTTCGAGCTTGTCCAGGCGCCGCTTTTAATATCGCCAAGACCATTGCTGGCCATTTGCTCAACCGTTTGAGCTTTGAGCACCCGACCTTGCGGTCCGTTGCCATCGTTTAGCATCATGCGGATGAACTTCATGTAATCGCCGACCGTGCCGTAGAGACCGTGCCCGCCCATATCCATTTCGGGCGGCTGCGGTAAACGCAGGTCGGGATTCGCGCTGAGCGTCCCGTCGGCGCTGCGCAGGTGGACGGTTGCGAGTCGCTCACGCATGGAGTCGCTCATGTTAAATGCCGTATCGGTCATTTCGAGCGGCGCAAACACCCGCTCGGCCAGTACCTCGCCGAGGCGCTTGCCGCGCAATTCTTCGACCACTTTGCCTACCCAATCCGTTCCACAACCATAGGTCCAACGCTCGCCTGGATCATGTAGCAATACGTCTTGAACCGAAGCGAAAGTACATGAAAGGATCGAGGGTGTGTCTTTTGCGGTGCGGAAGCGCAATAGGTCTTCGCTGAAGAAGTCGTAACACATACCCGAGGTATGCAGCATTAAGTGATTTAAGGTGATCTCCGTTTTCGGTTTGCGTGTGCGTGGCTCGCCGCTTGAGTCAAATCCTTCAAGCACTTCGAACTTACCGATTTCAGGAACGTAGGCGCGTGC
>JBLFWZ010000162.1:0-10360 GCA_047611905.1 Gammaproteobacteria bacterium
TTTCTGCGCCGTCATTGAAGAGTACTTCTTCGCGTTTCACGCTTTGTTTGGTCGACTTAACGAAGGTCGCTACGATCAGTCGCTGTGGAATTCTCAATTGAAAGGCGCTACGGCGCTCTTGGGCACCAAAGGTGGCCGCGAATGGTGGTTCGAACGCCGCCACCGATACACTCTAACCTTTATCGAAGAAATGGAACGTTTTGCAGAGTTCGACTCAGAGCGGCTAACGCCATCTAATATCTAAAAATTTATCTCATGTGTGAATTATCGTGTAAGAGATGAATGTCTTCTTTACGGAAATCGAGCGGATAACGGGTATCAGTCAACCGTCATCTATTGCAACGCGTCTCCATGCGACCGTCCGTTGTACGTCCACATAGCCGACAATCAGCGCGAAATAAGCGACGTAGTATTTTCGGCCAATAGCAGCCATTTATAGCTAGCGCCTAAAGCAAGTTTCTAACGACACTTCCAATAGTTCGTTGGTCCCCAGCCGATTAAATAAATCGTTGTACCGGCGCATTACCATTAGTCCGTAGTAATCGACTTCGCCCGGCGTAGACGTTCTTCGTCATCTACATTGGGCGGAATATTCACGCCCACTTGCACTGCAGGTCGCGCGGCGTTATCGCTCATCCAGCGCGTGAGATGAACGAAATCACCAGAAGGCACGCCGCACCAATCGGCGGCACGCAACCATGGATAGGTAGCCATATCCGCAATCGAATAGTCACCGCCGAGGAACTCGACTTCGCCAAGCCTTTGATCGAGCACACCAAATAGCCGGCGCGATTCGTTTTGATAACGCGCTATCGCTTCTGGTAACTTTGGCTCGAAGTAGCGGGAAAATACGCCGGCTTGTCCCATCATTGGGCCAATGTTCGCCATTTGAAACATCAACCATTCGATGACCGTGGCGCGTGCTTTCGATTCGGTCGGTAGAAAAAGACCGGTTTTTTCGGCGAGATAAATCAGGATCGCGCCAGATTCAAAGACAGCTAGATTATCGTTGTGGGTATCGACGATTACTGGTATGCGGCCATTCGGATTGAGCTTCAAGAATTCCGGGGAAAATTGATCGTGCCGTTCAAAATCGACAATATGGACCTGATACTCAACACCCATTTCTTCAAGCGCAATTGATACCTTAATCCCGTTCGGCGTGGAGGCACTGTAGAGCTTAATCATTTCTTTCTCTCGCGGCGTGGACGTGTAGTGCCAAGTGTTTCAACGAGCATTTCACTAAGAAGATCAACGTTGACCTATTCGAGTTCGCTGTTGGGGTCACCGGTAAAACTTGGGCAGCCGTCGGGCTGAACCACCCAATTGTGCCGTCGCTTACCGTAAACCGATAAGGTCGGCGGGGGAAATGCAGGGTCCACGAAGCAGCCGACGGGGACGCCGATCAGTGGAGAGAGATCGCCGGTCGGTGAAAAGCAAATATTGGTTCCACAATTCGGGCAGAAATTTAAGGTTATGACCGAGCCTCCATCGCCGGTTCTTACGTACTCTTTCGTTTCACCCGTTGTTGTTACGAGTTCTTTTGGAAACCAAGCGGCTACGCTATAGGTAGATCCGGTCCGACGCTGACATGATTCGCAGTGGCACATGAAGATGTGCTCGGGTTCCCCTTCGCATTTAGCTTGCAGATCGCCACAGTGGCATTTGGCTATTCTCGCCATGGAGTGATTCCTTTTGTTTTGATGTCTTGAGGCAGCGAAACCATTCGTCGCATCAATTTATTGTGGATTTAGTCGGCGGACAGGGTTTAGGACTTGGCACAAATGGCGCCGAGAAAAGAAGGTGGAACTTTGGTTTTCTCTTCATGTTCAAACCCCGCAATTCAGATTGAGCGCGACACAGGATCTGTGTAGCTCGACGTTATTGTAACGATCGTTATATAATTATACAACGATTAGAGTTTAATTAATTTTTTCGCCATTCTCCCAAGGTAAATCGAATCGCCGCATAGGAGTCGCGCAGAGTTTCCGTCATGCCATTTGTACGGGCAAGATTTTGTACGCCGTCCAACATAAGGCGAAACGCCAAGGTTCGGCGGTCGACGCTGTCAGACGAAATCTCGCCCAAGTCTGCTGCGCGGGAAAAGGCATCCTTGATTGCGCCAGTCTGGTGTTGAGTGAACTCATCGCAGACAGCCAGGATATCGAGATCGGTCGTCCTAAACTCACCCCGCGTATTGAGAACCAGGCACCCGAGCGGTCGTTCCGATGTATCAATTGCTACCCATAGCTTGTCTAGCATGATCTCCAAATCATCGATCCCGCAGGAACCGTTTTTCAAATCGACAAAAAGATAGTTGAGTGTGGTTTCGGTGTATCGCCGAAGTGCTATCAGAAATAAATCCCGCTTTGAACCGAAGCCGTTGTAAAGACTTGGCGCCGTTAATCCGGTGGCGTTTTGCAACAACCTTGAACTAGTCCCGTAATACCCTTGTTGGTAAAACAATTTCATTGCGGTAGAAAGCACATCTTGCTCATCAAATCCCCTTGGCCGCCCCGGCATTGGCTTCTTCGAAATTTGCAAGTTAGTCTTTCCGTTCCAACTTCATATTCATATTCCCATCAAACCATGACTTTCATGGAGCATCAAACGATCAATGGCGAACTTCTAAAAATTGCATTCCGATCTGTCGATATCGGCCGTCGGTTGTGGGTCGTTTTTACGCATTCACGCGTGGCACGCGACCGTCCGGAATCGCGTTCGCGCCGACGCTGAGAGCGAGCGACGCGATATAGTACTAACGGCCACAAACCGATGTTTAACGCTGGTCGCTCCAAGCATTTTGTGACCTCCATAACGGCGCCAGTTGCTTCCGGTTGGAGCGGTCGCCGGGTGGGAGTTCAACCCACTGGGAAACGCCGGCTTATCACGGTGCACAGCATAAATGGCCTTAACTAGATCTCCGCGTTCGCCGGGTCGACCATGTAGACAATGAACCGGATAATAGCTTAGGTATCGTTCATTAGCCTTGAGAATTTCGACTCCCGTCGCGTATCGCTGCCGCTGAAGGCCTTCCTGTATAATTCAACAATGATTTGTCAGAACTGTAATCATGATAATCCGGCGCAGGCTAAGTTTTGTCTCGAATGCGGGACACCGTTTGCTACGCGATGTCCCGGTTGCGACACGGAACTTCCAACCGATGCTAAGTTTTGTTTGGAGTGCGGGGCGGCGGTCGCCGCCGCGAAACATTCTGTGGAGGCGAAGGCCGAACGCGACCTGCGGGACTACACGCCGAAGCATCTAGTCGAAAAAATCCTTCAATCACGCTCGGCGCTCGAAGGGGAGTCGAAGCAAGTAACGGTGATGTTCGCCGACGTCAAAGGCTCGATGGATCTTGCTCAGCAGCTTGGTCCGGAAGGCTGGCACGACGTGCTCGACCAGTTCTTCGGTATATTAGGCGATGGTGTGCATCGTTATGAAGGCACGATAAATCAATACACCGGCGACGGCATCATGGCGTTGTTCGGCGCTCCGATTGCACACGAAGACCATGCGCAACGTGCCTGTTATGCCGGAATTAAATTGCGCGGCCAACTCAAGGACTTTGCAGATCGCTTGCGCATTGAGCGCGGCGTAGATTTTGGGGTGCGCATCGGCATTAATTCGGGCGAGGTCATCGTCGGCAAGATTGACGATGACTTGCGCATGGACTATACCGCGCAAGGACATACGGTCGGACTTGCTCAACGGATAGAACAGCTGGCTGCAACAGGACGCGTTTATATTAGCGAATTTACTGAACATCTCGTCGCAGGATACTTCTCTCTAAACGATCTTGGCGCTACGTCACTTGCTGGTGCTGAGAATCCGATCGGAATTTACGAACTGGAGAATGCAAGCAACGCGCGAACACGCCTTGAAGTTGCACGCACCCGAGGGTTCACTCGCTTTGTTGGCCGCGTGGACGAAATGCAGACAATTGAATCAGCATTTCAGCGAGCGCGGGAGGGGCGTGGCCAAGTAGTAGGAGTTGTGGGAGATCCTGGATTAGGCAAAAGCCGACTGTGCTTTGAGTTCGTGGAACGACGCCGCGCTGAAGGAGTGCAAATTGTCGACGGCCATTGTCCTGCTCACGGAAAAAATATTCCGCTGATTCCCGTGCTTGAATTGTGGCGAAGTTATTTTGGTATCACTACGCAAGATCTGGCTGAACAAGCGCGGCAAAAAATTGCCGGCGCACTCGTTCTCCTCGATCCGAGTTTCCAAGAAGCGTTGCCGATGTTCTTCGATTTTCTAGGAGTCGCCGATCCGAATCGTCCTCATCCAAAACTTGAAGCAGATGTGCGCCAGCAACAGTTACTGCTTTCCTTGCGGCAGCTGTACCGCACCCTGGCCGAAACGGGTGAAGCCCTTGTGATCTATATCGACGACGTGCATTGGATTGATCCGGCAAGCGATGCGTTCTTGGAACAAATGGTCGAAGCAGTCGCAGAGAACAGTCGCATCCTACTGTTGCTTAACTTCCGGCCTGAGTATTCCGCCCAATGGATGCGGCGTGCTTACTACCAGCAGCTACCCTTAGTTCCGCTTGGGGCAGAAGCGTTGAAGGAACTGGTCGAAAGTTTGCTGGGTCGGGATGCGAGATTGATTGATTTGGCCGATCGAATAATGCACTGGACTGGTGGTAATCCGTTTTATATCGAAGAGATCGTGAACGAGTTAGTTGAAACGGGACATCTGGATGGCGTACTGGGGACTTATAAATTATTGACCGACGTGGAAAAACTCGAAATACCGGTTAACGTGCGTTCGGTATTGGCGGCGCGCATCGATCGTCTAAGCGAGACAGCCAAGCAGTTACTGCAGGCCGCCTCGGTCATCGGTAAAGAATTTCCTGCCATTGTGTTAGAAGGCGTCGACAAGCTTTCGGCTGGTGATCGGGCGGAAGCGATTGAGCGATTGAAATTCGGAGACTTTCTTTTCGAAACCGCGCTTTACCCTGAGATCGAATACGCGTTTAAACATCCGTTAACGCACGAAGTCGCCTACGCCTCGTTATTACAGACGAAACGTTCAGAATTGCATGCGGCGGCGGCGCTCTCGATAGAAAAGCGTGCTGGTGAAAAACTGGATGAGCAGTCGGCCTTGCTCGCCTATCACTGGGACACCGCGAATAATGCAGCGCGCGCGATTGAGTGGCATCACCGCGCGGCGGAATGGTGTGCGCTGACGGACGCAACCGGCGGACTCTATCACTGGGAACGCGTTAGCGAACTAGCTAGTGAATTGCCAGAAGATAAAGAAATACTGACTCTAGGAGCTCTTGCTTGCTCGCGAATTATGGGTTTTTTCTGGCGTCTGGGTGGGGAACTCGAAGATATCGAGAGGGTCCTGGTACGTGGCAAAGGGCTGGCGGAACGGGCAGCTGATCAATCGATATTGGCGCAGTTAGTTGGCGCGCATGGTGCGTATTTGGGTGTCAACCTTGGACATGCGAACGATTATCGGAAATATTCCCTTGAGGCGTTGCATGATGCGGAATTGGTCGAGGGGGAAGAACTAAAGTATGCCCTTAAGTGCGCGTATTTAAGTGCAGCCAACGCGCTCACCGGGCGCTGGTCCGAGGTACTCGAAATTATCGACACCACGCCGGGTATTTTTACACAAAGCGATTTATACGGTTCCGCAATAATCAGCGGTAGTCCCCGTGTGCTCGCACTATGTAACGCGGCTTTAGCGGAGTTCATGTTCGGGCGACCGGCTGCCGCGCGGGATCTGCGGGCGCATATCAACACCGAGACGGTCATCGAACGCTGTCAAGAGATTGGCATGATCGGTCGCTTTCGAGGCGATTGTCTGCCGGAAGCGATTTATGGCAACCCAGATTCGGCTATGGCCACAGCACAAAATATTTATTCGCACCTGGAGACTATTCAAACGGGTTTCGCTAGTGTGATCGCCAATCTAGCTATGGGTATCGCCTCATCTGCGCAGGGACATGCCGCGGAAGCCGTCCCGTATTTGGAAAATTGTATTTCGACGTTTGAACAGGATCGGGCTGGCGGCATGTTTATTGGCGCGGCGAGAGGACATTTAGCAGAAGCTCAAATTGAACTTGGTAAGATAGCTGAGGGACTGAAAGCCGCCGATGAGGCAGTCGACTTCTGCACCGAGTACGGGCAGAAATGTGACTTGCAGCCATGGTTAGCGCTCGTTCGTGCTCGAATTTTGTCCGGAGACGAACTCGGTGCGAAAGCCGCTATCGATCAGGCACAGCAGGTCATCCTAGAGACCGGCGCTGTGGTGTATCAACCTTTGCTGCACGAACGGCGCGCCGATTTCGCCGAGGTATTTGCGTGCGACTGGACGGCTAATGATGAATTGAGTGAGGCGCTGCGTTTATACGAGGACCTAGGGGCGGATGGTCATGCCCAGCGCGTACACGTGCGATTGCAATAGTGCACCTATATTAGCAACCCCTAATTGACGATTTTGGGTCGTTCTCGCTTGTTCGCGCCTCGCACCCGAACGCCCGTTATAGATTACTTTGAGGGGCCACTCAGCGCCGTTCAGATCAACTAGAATGACGGCATGAAATGCCCTGCCTGCCAGCACGATAACCGCGACGGCGCGAAGTTCTGCGAGGAATGCGCCGCACCGTTCAAGCGCACATGCTCAAACTGTGGGAGCGAACTTCGTCCTGCCGCGAAGTTCTGCGACGAGTGCGCAACGCCAACGGTTCAACAACCGACGCGCACCGTCTCCGACTACACGCCTGCCCATCTCGCGGAGCGCATCCTGGCCGAACAGGCGGCCATGGAAAAACGCGGCGCGGCTGATGGTGAGCGCAAAACCATCACCGCGATGTTTGCCGATCTCAAAGGCTCCACCGCATTAATCGAAGGACTCGATCCCGAAGACGCTCGGGCTATCATTGATCCGGCTCTGCAGATCATGATGGATGCCGTGCACCGCTATGACGGTTATGTGGCTCAAGCGTTGGGTGACGGTATCTTTGCGCTATTCGGTGCGCCGATCGCCCACGAGGACCATCCACAGCGGGCGTTGTATGCGGCGTTGCGAATTCAAGAGGAGATGGGCCGATATAGCGATGAATTGCGGCGCAAAGGCAGCGCACCGTTGCAGGTCCGGGTGGGTATCAATACCGGCGAAGTCGTGGTGCGCTCGATCCGTAAGGACGACCTGCATACGGACTATGTCCCGGTCGGTCATTCGACCAACATCGCGGCGCGTATGGAGCAGTTGGCCAATCCGGGTTCGATTGTGGTCGCCGAGCAAACGTTCAAACTCACCGACGGCTACTTTGAGTTCAAGCCGCTCGGTGACACCCAGGTAAAAGGGGTCGAGGCGCCGCTCAATGTCTTCGAGGTGCTTGGCGCCGGCCCGCTGCGCACGAAGCTCCAGGTCTCCGCTCGACGGGGCTTGTCCCGGTTCGTCGGTCGCAACAGTGAAATGGACCAGATGCACAAGGCGCTCGAGCAGGTCAAGGCGGGTCGCGGGCAGATCGTCGGGGTCATGGGAGAGCCGGGTCTGGGTAAATCGCGGCTGTTCTACGAATTCAAACTCACCTCCCAGGCCGGCTGCCTGGTCCTCGAGGCCTATTCGGTATCCCACGGCAAAGCCACGCCGTATCTGCCGATTATCGAACTGCTTAAGAGCTACTTCCAGATCAAGCTGGAGGATGACGAGCGTACGCGTCGGGCAAAGGTAATGGGGCAGGTGCTGTCCCTCGATCGAGGTCTCGAAGACACGCTGCCCTACCTGTTGGGCATGCTCGGCATCCCGGATCCGACGACGAACTTTGAGCAGATGGATCCCCGGATCCGGCGTCAGCGGAGCTTCGACTCGCTCAAGCGCTTGTTTGGGCGCGAGAGTCTGAACCAGCCGGTGATGGTGATCTTCGAGGATTTGCACTGGATTGACGGCGAGACCCAGGAATTTCTAGATGCGCTCGGTGAGGGTATAGCGAGCGCGCGTATCGCGCTACTGGTGAACTACCGACCCGAGTACCGCCACGAGTGGGGTGGCAAAACCTACTACACCCAATTACGTCTGACCCCGTTGGGTGCGCAAGAGGCCGCCGACCTGCTGAGTTATCTGATGGGCGAAGATTCAAGTCTGCAACCCTTGAAGGCCCTGATTCTGGAACGCACGGATGGTACGCCGTTCTTTATGGAAGAGGTCGTACAGACATTGGTTGAGGAAGGCGTGTTGCTCGGAGAGCGGGGCCAATACCGCGTCGAGAAGATCCCGTATGAACTCCACATCTCGCCGAACGTGCAGGGGATACTGGCAGCCCGTATCGACCGGCTGGAGCCGGACGAAAAGGCGCTATTGCAACAACTCGCGGTGATCGGGCGGGGGTTTCCATTGGGCCTGGTGCGCGAGGTCGTAACCCAAAGCGAAGACGAACTATATCGCTTGCTCTCATCGTTGCAGGGGAAGGAGTTTCTCTACGAGCAACCGGCGCTAGCCGAGGTCGAATACATCTTCAAGCATGCGCTGACCCAGGATGTGGCCTACGGCACCGTCTTGCAGGAGCAACGCAAGATATTACATGAGAGAACAGCCCGGGCCGTCGAGGCGTTACGCTACTCCAACCTTGAAGACCACTACGGTGAACTTGCGCATCACTACACCAAGGGCGGCAACATTGAGAAAGCGATCGAATATCTGCGGCTCGCGGGACAACAGGCGATGCAACGTTCGGCGGTCGCGGAGGCCATCAATCACCTGAGTGGGGCACTCGAATTGCTGGAGAGCCGCGATGACACCCCGGAGCGGGCCGAGCAGGAGCTGGTCATACAAATGGTACTGGGTACGTCGCATATGCTCACCAAAGGTTACGGCGCGCCGGAAGCCGGGCTGGCCTATAGCCGAGCCAACGAGTTGTGCCGTCAACTGGACGACAGATCTGAGGTCATCGATGTTCTGATAGGACTGTGGGGATTCCATCTCAACGGGCACTCGCAGGTAAAAACGGCTCGCGATATAGCGGAGCGACTCCTGCGGCTTGCCCGGGCCCAAAATGATTCGACCACACTGGTGAAAGCGCATCAGGTGATGTCAGTTTGCGTTTTTTATCAGGGGGACTTGTCAGCAGCGCATGACCACATCGGTAAGGTGCTCGGTCTCTATGATCCGGCGCTGCACCATGAAGCAATGTCCATACTTGGGCTTGACTTCGGGGTTGTGGCTAATTGTTATGATGCGATGGCGCTCTGGTTGCTTGGCTATCCAGAACAGGCAGCGGCGTCCAGCACCGCAGCCGTCGCCCTGGCCGAGGAGCTTGCACACCCAAACACCTCCGCATGGTCTTTAGTTTTCCAGGCGATGGTTTATCGTTGGCGTGGTGAACCCGAACGGGCCATTGAGCATGCAGCAACGGCCGTTAAGCTATCGCAAGAGCACGGATTAAGTCCGAGCATGGGCGCTTGGGGAACTATCGTGCAGGTCGCGGCCCAGGCTCCGTTAGGACATGACGAAAGTCGCCTACTGGCGGCGGGTGACGCGATGGTGATACTTCGAGATTCGGGATTGGGGGGCTTTATCCCATACCACTTGTCTGCCATGGCCGAGATGTATTGCAAGGCGGGTCGGGCCGATGATGCCGTAACCGTCCTCGACGAGGGGTTCGAAATAACCGAAAGAAGAGATGAACGATGGTGTGAGGCCGAACTCTATCGTCTCAAGGGTGAGATGGCCTTGCTCTCCGACGGCACGCGGACGGACTCGATCGCCCGACGAGAAGTCGAAGCCTGTTTCGAATCGGCCCTCAAATCCGCCAGGGCACAAGGCGCCAAGTCCTGGGAACTTCGCACCGCTGTCAGCCTCGCCCGATTGTGGCAGGAGGAGGGCAAGAAGTCCGAAGCCCGCGACTTACTTTCCGAGATTTATAGCTGGTTCACTGAGGGCTTCGATACCAAGGATCTGCAAGACGCAAAAGCGCTGTTGGAAGAGTTGGCATAATTCGACCATAGTTGCGAAGACTTCTCGCGGCTCGGCAACGCAAGTAAATATCTTCGGTTATTAGCAATCTTTAAACGACCGTTTTGGGACGCTTCCGGACCCATACACCGTTACTGCTAATGACTGTTATCGGAGGGCACAAGAGCCATTCAAACACTGTCGGTCTAAGTCGAAACTCAAATTCTAACCTGCAAGACGAAGTCTGATTTTTCACAAATTGATTAATTCGCATTCGCTCTTACGAGATTTAGATCGTCTTTCTCCGCGGCGAGAAACTTGTCGAGTAGAAACAGCATTTTCTTCGGGCCTGCGTCGTGTTTGATATCGATCTTGTTGCCGTCCGGACGTTGTTTGAATCTCTGGTACTGCGCTTCGAGGATAGCTTTGTCTTCGAGGAATGCAGTGT
>JBLFWZ010000163.1:0-10345 GCA_047611905.1 Gammaproteobacteria bacterium
TCCGTGAGAGTCACGTGAGTCAGCACCAATGCGTTTGCGTCCGTCACCGAGACGATCGTCATCTCCGTGTCTTGCACTTGGGCGGCCAAAATCGAAATTTTCCCGCTGGCCTGGCCAAGATCGATTGGCGTGCTACCGAATGGATATTCTAAGGTCGGCGTAATATGCCGTTTATCATTCGGGTAGCTAATTGCGTACTCGGGTCGCGCAACGACCACGGTGCCGTCGTCGAACGCCAGCGCAACGCTGCGCTGAACCGGATCACCCGCGTCAATCGCGACGACAGAACTACCCGCACCATTTGATATCTTGCCCTGTTCGATTACGGCGCCGTCATTCGCAGCGAAAAATGCATAGTCGCCGTCTGCGCTAATGGCGAAACCGATTTCGGCATATTCGTCTAGCGCTAGATGAGCGATCACGGCGCCCTTGAACGGGGAATCGTAGCGTGCAACCGACTCAGTGCTAGCACTACCGAAAATCGGCAATACGACGTAAAACAAATAGAAAAAGATCATCACGATTGTGATGATCACACCGATACCTCCGACGGCCATGGTCCAACCGAAGGCACGGTCCTTGATTGTCCGCCAGCGGCGGTGGCTATTTTCCAGTTCGAGTTTGGATTGCGTTATATCGGATTCCATCGACTTCCCCGTCCGCCGGGCGCTCGATATCCTGTCGCACTCGGAACTTCATCGTAGAAGCTACTCGGCAAATAAATCCGCATATTTCCCTACTACCTTACTAGGAAGCGGGATATACCCGTCCTTGATTACAACGCCCTGACCAATTTTCGACAACACCATCCGCAAGAACTCACGTTCCAGCGGCGGCAGGGCTCTGTTTGGGTGTTTGTTTACATAAACATAGAGAAAACGGGCCAGGGGAAACTTACCGGAAATAGCGTTTTCTGGGGTTGCTTCGATAAATTCGCCGCCGTCGTCCTTGGCGAGGGGTACGGCACGAACTCCAGACGTGCGGTAACCAATACCGGAGTACCCGATACCGTTGATCGATTTCGTAATGCCTTGGACGACTGAAGCTGATCCCGGTTGCTCGTTAACGGAATTCTTAAAGTCACCCTTGCACAAGGCCTTTGATTTAAAATAACCATACGTACCGGACACCGAATTGCGCCCGTAAAGCTGGATGGGTCTTTGGATCCATGCGCCGGTTAAACCTAGGTCACCCCAAGTCGTCAGATCGCTTTTGTGACCACACGTCCTTGTTGCTGAGAAAATCGCATCAACCTGTGGAATCGAAATACCCTCGATGGGGTTGTCCTTGTGCACGTAGACCGCAAGCGCATCAATCGCGACTGGTAGTGCGGTCGGTTTGTAGCCGTGCTTACGCTCGAAAGACTCGATTTCCTTGTCTTTCATCTTGCGGCTCATCGGCCCCAGATTTGACGTTCCTTCAGTGAGTGCCGGTGGCGCCGTACTCGAACCTGCTGCTTGCACTTGAATATTGACGTTTGGGTAAAAACGTTTGAATTCTTCGGTCCAGAGCGTCATTAAGTTTGCGAGTGTGTCGGAACCTACACTCGAGATATTCCCAGACACGCCGCGAGCTTTCTCGTAGTCGGGCAGATCTTGGTCTACCGAGTCCATCGCAAAACAATTGCCGCTGCCGCAAAGCACGAGCGCAGAAATTATGTAAATTAGTCGATTTTTCAAGTCCTTGCCTCCGCCATATCAAAAGAACAAACAATCGCGGTTTGCGCGACAACGTCATTAGACGCTCGATTTGTTACATGAATATGACGAAGCCACATAATCGGCCTAGATGCTGGCCGAGCTGCGCTGGAGGCACCCCGATGACAGTCAGGGGTTTGCTAGGATCACATTTTGAATTGCGATATGTACGCTAGCGATCCGCGACGACGTAGCTAATCCAGCCAGCGTCAGCGTCGGCTGTCTCGACCGCGGTAAATTCTCCATTGGCTTCAGTTTCATCTTCGTTCCATCCCTGCCAATAAGTCGTGACCTTGCTAAAACCGGCTTCGCTCAAGATCTCCCGTAGCTCGGGCAAGGTCCACAACCGCCAGTCATAGGTAAACGCTTTCTTCAATCGCGTCCCATCCTTAAACTTAAAGTGGATGTGACAGAGCATCTCTCCGCTGACGGGGTTGTAAGCGGCCTGGTCCCAGACATAGGTGTAGTCGTCGTACTTCGTGCTTTCCTTCATTTCCCGAAAAGCGTCGTATCCACCGTAGCAATCCAATACAAACATGCCGTCCGCGCCAAGCGAATCGCGAACCATGGCGAAATAGTCGCGTAGTCCAGAGCGCTTCTTAAACACCCAATAACTGAAATTCATCGCGAGCACGATATCTTGCGGTGGGGTGCGTACCGTCGTGACGTCTGCTTTGATGAGCGCGATGCGTTCTTGTTCGGAGTCGCTTAGGCCGACAACGTGTCGCTCGCGTCCCCAATCCATTACGTCTTCGTCAAGGTCGACGCCAACCGCATAATTGTCGCGACGCCGACGCACCCATTCGCACGAGGTGTTGCCTGTGCCACAGAAATCCTCACGTAGAAATTTTGCGTCGCGACCCCGCGTGGCCGTATAGGTAGCATCGACGAAATCGATTTCTGCATCGACTGCTTGGACGGAGTTTTCGTAGAGTAGGTGGCGGTCCGCCGTTTTGGCAGTAAGCGGGATTGCTTTTTTCTTGCGCTTATTTTTGGCCTTAGTACTAGCGTACTTGTGTTTATTGCTCGACATGTTGAGACGATAATCCCGCTATAATGCTGGTGACTAAGGCGCGCGATTCTATCACCAGTATCAATCTATTGCTTTCGCTAACTAAGCTTGCTGATTGGAATTCAAATTGACGTTTCAATGGACCAAAAGACTTTAGAACTGAACAGCCCCGAGCTCTATATTAATCGCGAACTAAGTCTGCTGGAGTTCAATCGCAGAGTTCTCGAATTATCCAGGGACAGCTCCAACCCACTGCTTGAGAGGCTCAAATATCTTTGCATTGGGAGCAGTAATCTCGATGAATTTTTTGAGATTCGCGTCGCGGGTCTTAAACAACAAGTTGTTTATCGCTCAGCCGCGACGGGTCCTGATCTAATCGCGCCTGTTGAGCAGCTCAAGCGCATCAGCGAGATAGCACACGAATTTGTCGCGGAACAATACCGGATCTTAAATGAGGAGCTGCTACCGGCGCTTGCCGACCACGAGATTCATTTTCTCAAGCGCTCCCAGTGGGACTCGAAACAAGCTGGCTGGGTTAAGCGCTACTTCAATCGTGAACTAATGCCTGTGCTAAGCCCGATTGGCTTAGATCCGTCACACCCTTTTCCTCGCATTCAAAACAAGAGCCTCAATTTTCTTGTGTCTCTCGAAG
Organism: Gammaproteobacteria bacterium; assembly: GCA_047611905.1. Classification (GTDB taxonomy): domain Bacteria; phylum Pseudomonadota; class Gammaproteobacteria; genus UBA11873. The sequence continues at coordinate 3,362 of JBLFWZ010000163.1, forward strand.
GTAAAGACGCCTTCGGGCGCGATAGTGCAGTCGCCATCGTCCAGGCGCCGCGGGCACTCCCAAGGATCATCAACATTCCGGAAAAACAGGCCGGCGGGCCGCACAGCTTTGTATTTTTATCGTCGATTATTCACGCGCACGTGAATGATATTTTTCCAGGCATGCGGGTTTCAGGCTGTTACCAGTTTCGTGTCACGCGCGACAGCGATTTATTTGTAGATGACGAAGCAGTGGAAGATCTTATTCTGGCGTTGAAAGGTGAGCTTGATCAACGCCGATTTGGCGAGGCCGTACGCTTAGAAATCGCCGAAGAATGTCCGCGCGAATTAGTGAGTTTGCTGCAGCGCGAATTTGATCTCGTCGATGACGAAATTTATCAATGCCGGGGTCCCGTAAATTTACGTCGCTTGATGGAAGTACCGGAGATGATCGAGCGCTCCGACCTTAAATTCCCCGCCTTCATACCGAGCCGACCCCGTCGACTAGCGACCTCCGGTGATCTGTTTACGGTGATTCGACGCGGTGATTTATTGTTGCACCACCCATTCGAGTCGTTCGTCCCCGTCATTGAATTTCTCCGCCAATCGGCGGCTGATCCGAGCGTTTTAGTTATCAAGCAAACCTTATACAGAACCGGAGCGGACTCACCCATCGCTAACGCGCTGGTCGAGGCGGCACGGGCCGGAAAAGAGGTGACGGTCGTCGTGGAGCTGCAAGCGCGCTTTGATGAACAGGCAAATATCGAGCTGGCAGCAAAACTGCAAGAAGCGGGCGCACATGTCGTGTACGGCGTGGTCGGGCATAAAACTCACGCGAAAATGATCCTCGTCGTGCGTCGCGAAGGAAACCAGCTGCGCCGCTATATTCATCTCGGAACGGGCAATTACCATCCGAGCACGGCAAGGCTATATACGGACTACGGGTTGTTCACTTGCGACAACGCAATTGGTCTGGATGTACAGAAAATTTTTCATCAATTAACGGCCCCCGGTCGTCCCGGAAAATTGAAGAAACTACTGCAATCCCCATTCACCCTGCATAAGGCGATAGTCGAATTTATTGAAAGAGAAGCGACTATTGCACGAACCGGTAAGCCGGCGCGCATTATCGCCAAAATGAACTCGCTTACCGAGGTTAATGTGATTAAAGCGCTTTACGAAGCGTCGCGCGCGGGGGTCAAGATCGATCTTATTGTGCGCGGCGTTTGCGCGTTGCGGCCGGGCATCGTCGGCGTGTCGGAGAATATTAACGTACGCTCGATTGTGGGGCGTTTTCTTGAGCACACACGGGTGTTCTATTTTCAAAATGACGGCAGCCAGGACGTTTATCTTTCAAGCGCGGATTGGATGGACCGGAATTTTTTCAATCGGATCGAAACGTGCTTCCTCATCGAAGAAAAACGATTGCGTGATCGAATTTTGAAGAAAGGCTTGCTGAGCTACTTAGGGGATAACGTCAAGGCCTGGCAGTTACGCAGCGACGGCACATACGTTCGCGTCAAGCCGGGTTCGAGCAGAGCACGGGAAGCGCAACTGCAGTTACTGGAAGAACTAGGCGATTAAATTGTTTGCGAATCCTCGTCTAATTCTTATCTGAATTTCAGCCGAAAACGCGACGTCTTCAGATAATCCGCCTCCTGCTCTAAATCTGCGACGGTCAACTGGTGCTCGTCCAGCCACCCTTCAGGAAATCGCAAACGAATTTTTTCATCGTCTACCCGTATTCGAATTTCAGGCAATACCGAATCACTGCGTCGTCGATGAAGTACCACGGCTAATCGAAGTAACACGGCCAGCTTTTCGATCTTACGGCGACTGGCATCGGCTAAGGTCTCGAATTCTGTAAGCGGAAATTTGCGCCGATGACCACGCACCAAAACCGCCAACGTGCGCTGCTCGCCGCGAGAAAAGCCCGGCATATCGAGATGCGTCAGGAGATAACCACCGTGTTTGTGGTATTGGCTGTGGGCAATTGCACTTCCAATTTCGTGCAGCGCGCTAGCCCAACGCAATAACTGCTCTGGGTCGGTGCCGCAAATGTCCCAGTCTTCGTTAACTTGCAGCCACAGTTCTTTGGCTGCGCCGAACACTCGGTGGCTTTGTGCCCGATCGGTAGAATATCGATCGACTAGTGCTTCGACCGTTTGTTCTCGAACATCCTCGTGCTGAATCCTGCCGAGCAAATCGTAAAGCAGACCTTCGCGCAGGGCGCTCGATGAGACGCGCATATGCTCGATACCAAGGGCGCCAAATATTCCCAACAAGATAGCCACCCCGCCTGGAAAAACAGCGCGTCTTTCTTCCGACAAACCTGGCAGATCTAGTTTGTCGATATGACCGGCGGCGACTAGCGAGGAGCGCAATTTAAGTAATGAGCTCGCGCTAATACCGTCTTTACTCCAACCATTAGCAATAACAACATCACGTATCGCAACGTTCGTACCGGAGGCACCGATCACAGACTGCCAACCGTTTTCACGATACGCTGCCTCGAGCGGTTCTAACTCCTGTTTGGCGCGGATCTCCGCGAGTTCTAATCGGGAGTTGGTTATCTTGCCGTCGCTAAAATGCGCGTCACTCATCGCGACGCAACCCATGTGCAGACTTTCCATGACGAGCGGGTCGAAGTGGCGGCCTAATATTAACTCCGTACTGCCGCCACCAATGTCGATGACAAGCCTAAGATCTGATTCGTCTTCCAAACCATGGGACACCCCGAGGTAAATTAACCGCGCTTCCTCCCGTCCCGAGATAACGTCGATCGGATAACCAATGGCGGCCTCTGCTTGCGCTTGGAAAGCGGGCCCATTGCGGGCGCGGCGTAAAGTATTCGTGCCCACGATTCGGACATTATTAGTGTCTAGATCTCGAAGTCGCTCGCCAAATTGCTTCAAACATTTAGTCGCTCGAAGCAGTGCTTTGTCGTCTATTCGATTGTCGTTCGTCAGGCCCGCCGCTAAACGCACCATGGTCCGCATTCGATCGACAATCTTAAATCGGCCGTTTGCTGTTTCTGCGACAACCAAATGGAAGCTATTAGAGCCTAGATCGACAGCGGCGAGAGTTGCGGGTAAATCGTTACTCATGAATGTGGCCTTTTGCGAAGTAACAAGATCGTCGCGATAATATTAACGTCGAGATTGACCACTCGGTGGTCGGCGTCACATTATACGGTGGCTGGATAAAATCAACTGGGAGACTGAATCGTGGATAGCAAAATAATCGAAATTACGCCGCCGGACGCACAAGCATTACTCGACCGCGATCCAAGTTCGCGACTAATCGACGTGCGCTCAAAAGTAGAATTCGATTATGTGGGGCATCCGCCCGGCGCGATTCACATCGCGTGGAAAGAATTCCCCGATTGGAAGGAAAACCCCGCCTTTGTCGAATATGTCGAAGCCACCTTGGTGCGCGAACAATTAGTCGGCCCGGACACGCCTTTATTAATGCTTTGCCGCAGCGGTGCGCGCTCGAATAGCGCCGGGCTCAAATTAATAGCGGCTGGATATTCTCGCGTTTATAACGTGCTGGAAGGATTCGAAGGTGACAAAGATGAAAATCAGCACCGCGGCAACCTAAACGGATGGCGCTTTCGCGGTCTCGCATGGCAGCAAGGCTAGGAAAATTCACTTCCGCGAACTACCGCATTGCCAGCAAGCGGTAAATTGAGACTCGATCGACTCTGAGCAGCGCGGACATAGCCACGGATCGGAGCCAAGGTCGGAGCGTTGTAAGGCGCGGTCAATCATTAATTGTGCGCGTTTGACGTCATCGTCGTGCCACACCCACAATTCCGGCCAACACTCGGTAGGCGGTAATTCGCCGCTCCCTCCTCTTAGTAATTCGTTACGGACGTGACATTCGATCCCTTCAGACTCAAGGACCGATTTCAAAAAGCCGATAAGGATCGGGTCATCTGCAGTGTGGATTTTCAGCATGGTGCGCACTCATCTATTGAGCAGAACAGTTTGAGACTAGGCGGTTGGGCCGGCGATCTAGGCTTTCGGTGATCTGATTTCACGATTGAACAAGTGCCTGCCATTGGCATTTGCGATCTCCGGGCGCGAATTTAGCCAGATACACACTGAATTTCGCCTCAAATGAGGCCCTGGAAAACGGATTTTTATCTAGATCAAGCGAAATTTGCTTTTGAACCGTATAATGCAGCGCCTTTTGCCTCCGGACAAGCCGATAAGATGAGCATCAACTTACGCAATATTGCGATCGTCGCACACGTCGACCATGGCAAGACCACCTTAGTGGATCAGCTTTTGAGGCAGTCGGGCACCTTAGCGCGTGGCTCCGAAGGGCGCGAACGTATCCTCGATAGTAACGACCTAGAACGCGAGCGCGGCATAACCATCTTGTCGAAAAATACCTCGATAACCTGGGGCGACTACCGGATCAACATCGTAGATACGCCTGGGCACGCCGATTTTGGCGGCGAAGTGGAGCGCATACTGTCGATGGTGGACTCAGTGTTACTACTGGTCGACTCAGTCGACGGCCCGATGCCGCAAACCCGTTTTGTGACACAAAAAGCGTTTGCCCGCGGCCTGCGCCCGATCGTTGTAATCAATAAGATCGATCGTGATGGCGCTCGCCCGCACTGGGTATTGGACCAAACCTTCGAACTGTTCGACAGCCTCGGTGCGACCGACGAACAACTAGACTTTCCCGTCATTTACACATCGGCAACGATGGGCTACGCGCGCAACGACGCGGACGGAGACGAGTCGAATATGGACGCTTTGTTTGACATGATTATCAATTCTGTGGCGCCGCCTGATGTGACGGAAGACGGCGCATTTCAGATGCAAATCAGCTCCCTTGATTACTCAAGCTACGTCGGCGCTATTGGCATCGGAAGAGTCCAGCGTGGCTCGGTAAAACCAAGTCAGGTCGTCACTTTGGTCACCAGCGAGGGCGCTCGACGCAGCGCGAAAATCATGGAAGTGCTGGGATTTAACGGCCTAAACCGATCAGCACAAGCAAGTGCGCAGGCTGGCGATATTATCGCAGTGACCGGAATCGATCGCGTGCGTATTTCGGACACCTTGTGTGACCCAGCAGACGTTCAAGCGTTACCCCCGTTAGTTGTCGACGAACCCACCGTCAGTGTGTCGTTCGAAGTGTCCGATTCGCCACTCGTTGGGCGCGACGGTCAATTCTGTACGAGCCGGCAGATCGCGGAACGCCTCGAGCAAGAACTTATTCATAACGTCGCACTAAGAGTCGAGCCCACTAACGATCCCAAACGCAACATCGTGTCGGGTCGTGGCGAGTTACATCTCGCGATATTGATGGAAAATATGCGCCGCGAGGGCTTTGAGTTCTCGGTTGGTCGCCCGCAGGTAATCATTAAGGTTGTCGATGGCATCGAACATGAACCCTACGAAACGCTGAGCGTAGACGTACCGAGTGAAAGCCAGGGCACTGTGATGCAACGCCTCGGCGAACGCAAAGGTGAGTTGACGTCCATGCAACCGGACGGGAAGGGTCGAGTGCGGCTCGATTATTCGATACCCGCTCGCGGCTTGATCGGGTTCCGTACGGAATTTTTGACCGCTACCTCAGGTGCCGGTCTGCTCTACCACACGTTTGATCGCTTCGCACCGAGAAAACGTGATGTTATTGGCAACCGAAACAACGGTGTATTGATCTCAAATGGCGCCGGTAAAGCTCTCGCCTACGCCTTGTTTAACTTGCAAGAACGCGGCCGCTTATTCTGTCGCCACGCCGATGAAGTGTATGAAGGCATGATCGTCGGGATTCATTCGCGCGACAACGATCTCGTCGTCAATCCGCTTAAGGCAAAACAATTGAACAACATTCGCGCTGCCGGCAACGATGAAAACCTGATCCTAGTGCCGCCGATCGAATTCGATCTCGAACAAGCCCTGGAATTCATTGCGGACGATGAACTAGTCGAAATTACGCCAACGGCGATTCGAGTTCGTAAACGATTTCTCAAAGAAGCGGATCGCCGCCGTGAGGGCCGCCTGAAAACCGCCTAAACGTGATTGGCTTATTGCAACGAATCACTGAGGCTAAAGTCGAAGTACGTGGCGAGACAGTGGGTGCGGCCGGTGCAGGCTTGCTCGTGCTGGTTGGCATCCAACGCGGCGACACCGAACTCCAAGCCGATCGACTGCTCGAACGGCTACTAAGTTTCCGCGTATTCCCTGATCACGAAGACAAGATGAATTTAGATGTTCGCGACGTAGGCGGGGGATTGTTGTTAGTTCCACAATTCACTTTGGCCGCCGATACGCGCAAAGGTACGCGCCCAAGTTTCACGACCGCCGCGCCGCCGGACGAAAGTAGGGGATTATTTGATTATCTACTCGGCCGCGCGCGCGCGTCGCACGAGCCGGTCAGTTGCGGGCAATTTGGTGCCCACATGTTGGTGTCGCTGACGAACGACGGACCGGTAACGTTTTGGCTCGAGGTTCCTCCGGACGCAACCGAAACTTAGTCGCGCTTGGCGCCACATGCTAGAGCGCCGACAAAATCGAGCAAGTCGCGCAATCTAGGAGCCTATCGTGTTTAGGGCGTTCTACGAATAGAGTAACTATTCGCTTCAAAAATGCACTGAAAATAACTCAACCCAGAGCTTCCCTCGTCACGAACGCCTAAGTCCGACAGGCAGCCAGGATGGTTTTAAAGCTTCGCAGCGCGCATCATGGTGACTCACGGTCAGCTCCCCTAGCGCATTTTTACAGAACATTTCGATGCAACAGAACAAATCCCTGCTGGTCGTCTTTCATAGCCGCTCTGGCAATACCGCGAACATGGCAGACGCTGTGATTAGCGGGGCACAAGATAGCGCAATAGAAGGCGTCGAGGTGGTCGTCAGCGATGCGCTAACGACTGGCTCGGATCAAGTCTTACGCGCCGATGGTGTGATTCTCGGCACCCCGGAAAACTTCGGTTACATGTCAGGCGCGATGAAAGTATTTTTTGAAGCGGTGTACTACGA
>JBLFWZ010000164.1:0-10314 GCA_047611905.1 Gammaproteobacteria bacterium
CACATGCCGTTCTGCGGGAAGCAGAAAGGGTCTTGATTGGCGAAGGATATATCGTTATTACAGGCTTTAATCCGTGGAGTTTTTGCGGCCTGTGGAAACTTCTCGGACATTGGCGAACGGCGCCACCCTGGGACGGCCAGTTCTTATCAGCGGCAAGGATAAAGGACTGGCTAAAATTACTCGGTTTCGAGATCGAATTTGTTAAGAAGACGTCGTTCCAGCCGCCAATTGCGCGACGAAGTATTGCTAACAAACTATCGTTTCTTGAGTTGGTAGGACGCGCTTGTTGGCCGTGGTTTGGAAACGTGTATGTTGTCGTTGCAAAGAAGCGGGTGGCCGCGGTAACGCCATTGAAACTTTCATGGCAAACTCGTCGACAGCTGATTGCGAGCGGTGTCGCCGAACCCTCGACCCGTTCGCGCGACACAAAACTATTCGAGTCGCACGACACCTAGTGCGGATTCAAAACCAGAGTCGCTTTATTGGAGCCGCTTCATTGAACGATAATCACACAACGGTTGTAGTCGAGACTGTAACGCTTGGTAGCCATCGAGATTGGGGAGATCGCAATGCGACAAATAGTACTTGATACGGAGACAACGGGCCTCGATCCCAAGTCCGGGCACCGGGTTATCGAAATTGGTTGTGTCGAAATCGAGAATCGCCGCACCACCAAGCGTCACTATCATCAGTACATCAATCCGGAGCGAGCTATTGATGCTGGTGCGATCGAAGTACACGGATTGACGACAGAATTTTTGGCAAGCAAACCAAAATTTGCCGAAATAGCCGAAGAATTTCTAGCCTTTGTAAAAGGCGCGGAATTGATCATTCACAATGCACCGTTCGATACCGGATTTCTCGATCACGAGTTTTCACTGCTTGGCTTGCCGGATCACCGAGCAAACGATTATTGCCGCATTACCGACACGTTAACGATGGCGCGCGACCTCCACCCTGGGCAGCGTAATAATCTTGACGCATTGTGCCGGCGTTACGAAATCGACAATACGCACCGCGATCTGCACGGCGCGCTACTTGACGCAGAATTGCTGGCAGACGTCTACCTAGCAATGACGGGCGGGCAAGTAGATTTGCAATTAAATGCCGAATCCAGAGCCACTGACGCTGCCCATGCACACTCGCCGATCGCCGGCTTACGGCGGATAGCAATTCCGGTGATTCGCCCGAGCGAACATGAGTTGGCCGCGCACCAAGCCTATTTGGAGAAAATTGAGGCTGTTAGCGCCACGGGTTGTGTCTGGTTGCGTGGCTCGGATTGAAAACTATCTAGTGTTGCGCGACCGATAAATCCTTGATTGGGCGTTCATTTCGGTCGCTCGGTTGAGGACGCCACTAGCCGAATTGCGTGCCTAGCAGCTTTAACGATTTTTTCGAATGCCCTATTGATGTGAGGCCGCGTACGGCTTAGTTATCGAGCTGTCTGGTAAAAAAATAGCACCTAGCCATCCGAAAGGCGCACTTAAGCCTAGCAACAAGCCGTAAACTCGTGACCGATATCAGGTCAACAAAGTCCCCACGGAGTCTGGGGGAGAGGCAACTTATCGGCCCCTCAGCGCCGAATCGTGACCGGACCGCTTGACGAGACTTGAATCTTAAGCATCTCTCCTCGACAATTGGCATCCCAGCGGAGCTTCAGCTATCCGCTGCAAAATAATAAGCAAAGGGAGAATATTGATGAATCCACTAGACACTGTAACCGGAACGCTAATCGCCGGACTCGTGTTAACCGTGATCCTAGTCTTTGTGGCAAAAGCCATTGTTGGCGCTTAGTAGCGCCCGAATCGAATAACAAGAAACACCTAATATTTAGACTGGAGACGCATCATGGAATTCACATTTATCGACCGTTGGTTGCACATTCTTGCTGGTGTCACCTGGATTGGACTTCTGTATTACTTTAATTTCGTTCAAGCCCAAGCCATGGGCGCCGCGGGGGCTGACAAAGACGGGCCAGGGCCGGCCGCCATTGGCAAGTATGTCGCCCCTCGAGCGTTACTATGGTTCCGCTGGTCGGCTTTAGTGACCTGGCTGACAGGCGCATACTATTTGGCCGCAGGACCAGGGTATTCGCTTGGCGGGGCATTCTCCTTGGGAATGGGTGCTGGGAGCGCTCAGCTTACTGGCATCGGAATTGGCGCCTGGCTAGGAACAATCATGTTGTTCAACGTCTGGGTCTTAATTTGGCCTAACCAGAAGAAAATTTTGGGGATCGTGCCTGCTACAGATGAGGAAAAGGCAAGCGCAAAGCGCATCGCGTTCCTAGCGTCGAGATCGAATGTAATGATGTCACTGCCGATGCTGTTCTTTATGCAAGGAGCCGCACACACGGTGCAGTTAGAACAGTTCATCCGCTAGAGCGATCCGATTTAACATGCGATTAAAGCCCGGCCATACGGCCGGGCTTTGCTTTTCCAGGATGAGAAAATTCCATGAATGCTCCTAAGCAGAACCCAGTTATGTCCACATATGGTCGACAGCCAGTCATGTTCGCGCGCGGCGAAGGCGTTTGGTTGTGGGACACAGACGGTAAGCGCTATTTCGATGCGCTGTGCGGAATTGCGGTATGTGGTCTAGGCCACGCACATCCCAAGGTTACTGAAGCAATCTGCTTACAGGCTGGGCAACTCTTACACACATCCAACTTGTATCGCATCGACTTACAGGAGCAGCTTGCAGAAAAATTAACAAGCGCGTCGGGCCTTGAAAACGTGTTTTTCTGTAACTCCGGCGCGGAAGCCAATGAAGCTGCCTTAAAAATTGCGCGACGTTACGGCCACGAACGAGATATCGATTGTCCTGTTGTGATTACAATGGATGGCAGTTTTCACGGCCGGACAATGGCGACTTTGAGCGCAACCGGAAATCCGAAAGTACAAAAAGGGTTTGAACCCTTGGTCGCCGGTTTCGTCCATGTTCCGTACGGAGACTGTGCCGCTGTCGAAGCGTTGTTCGACTCGCGCGATGACATTGTCGGCATTCTCGTTGAGCCTGTGCAGGGCGAAGGCGGAATCGTAATTCCGCCGGCCGGCTATCTCGAAGGGTTGCGCAAGATATGTGATCGGCACGATGCACTACTAATGGTCGACGAAGTCCAGTCCGGCATGGGGCGGACTGGAAAATGGTTTGCGTTCCAACATGAAAATGTCCAGCCCGACGTGATGACTTTGGCAAAGTCGCTGGGCAATGGCGTGCCGATTGGCGCCTGTCTTGCGGGTCCGAAAGCCTCCGAATTACTTCAACCAGGGATGCACGGATCGACGTTCGGCGGCAATCCGCTCGCTTGTCGCGCGGCGCTTGCGGTACTGACCGCAATTGAGGAGCAGTCCTTAGTTGAGCGTTGCAAGGTACTCAGCAAAAACATCGAAGCCGGGTTTAAGAAAACGCTGGAACCGATTGCCGGGGTCAAGCAGATTCGCGCTAAAGGTTTGATGATCGGCATCGAACTGGATCGACCGTGCGCAGAGCTCGTGGCGCGCGGCATTGACGCAGGTGTGTTGATCAACGTCGCCGCCGACAACGTGGTTAGATTGTTACCACCGCTGGTTATGTCGGATGACGAAGCGGGTCATATGGTCAACGTCGTCAGCGGGTTAATAGAGGCGTTTTACGCTTCGAGTTAGATCATGAGCGTCAGGCACTTCCTTACGCTGTTGGACCTCTCGCCGGCCGAATTGAATGCGGTGATTCGTCGTGCATCTGAACTTAAAGGCTTGCGCAATGCGGGCCAACGGCCATTGATATTTCGCAATCGTGTTCTTGCGATGGTATTCGCTAAATCGTCTACGCGAACCCGCGTGTCCTTCGAAACCGCGATGATCGAGGGCGGTGGCGGGGCGATCTTCCTATCCCCGCGCGATACTCAGCTCGGTAGGGGCGAACCTATTGCAGATTCCGCGCGGGTGCTATCTCGGATGTGCGATGCCATCATGGTCAGAACATTTTCTCACCAAGACATCGAGCAGTTTGCCGAACATTCTCGCGTACCCGTGATTAACGGGCTAACCGATAGTTTTCATCCCCTACAATTACTGGCAGACATGCAAACGTATTTCGAACACCGAGGGGACATCGCCGGACGAAAAGTTGCCTGGGTGGGTGACGGCAACAATATGTGCAATTCTTATATCAATGCCGCGCAACAGTTTGGTTTCTCTTTATCGATTGCGACACCGGCTGGTTATGAACCGAGTTTACTGAACGAGGGTGCTGAGCACGCGGCAATTCGTTTTTCAAACGACCCTCAGGAAGCTGTAAGAGACGCAGATCTGGTTGTTACTGATGTTTGGGCCAGTATGGGCCAGGAAGATGAATCTGCGCGACGCCACGAAATATTTCGAGAATTCCAGGTTAATACTGATTTGCTACGTGTAGCCGACCCAGAGGTGTTGTTCATGCATTGCTTGCCGGCTCATCGAGGCGAAGAAGTTTCGGCTGAATTAATCGACCATCCAAACAGCGTCGTTTGGGACGAAGCGGAGAATCGACTTCATGCGCAAAAAGCCCTGCTAGAAATGCTGGTGTGCGGGCCAGGTAAATGAAACTCTCGACCATAGATCTACGGCGCATGCGCTCGTGAACGGCAACACACGTGGTATCGGCATGACGTCGCAACGAGCACGCGATCGACTCGTAGCGCAGATTGCAAAAATGGGCGTGGAATCAGAGGCGGTATTAGATCTCATTCGAACCACGCCACGGCATTTATTTGTCGACGAAGCGCTGGCGAGCCGCGCTTATGAGAATACTGCGCTTCCGATCGGGTTTAGTCAGACGATTTCCCAACCGTACATTGTTGCAGCCATGACAGAGGCCTTGGTAACGAGCGGGGATTTAAACAACGTACTAGAGATCGGCGCCGGATGCGGCTATCAAAGTATGGTTCTGTCGAAACTCGCTAAAACTGTGTACAGCGTCGAACGAATCGCCGCGTTGGCTGACAGGCTCAGGATCAGATTGCATGAATTACATGTCAACAATGTGCGCGTTCTACATGGAGACGGAGCGCTGGGCTGGGCAAAACACGCGCCGTTCGATGCCATATTGGTCGCCGCCGCGGGACTCAGTATTCCGCCGGCTTTGATGGAACAACTAGCCATAGGCGGACGCTTGGTGATCCCGGTCGGCGAACCCGGCAACCAAGAATTGCGACTCATTACAAAAACGCCAAATAATTTTGAAGAACATATTCTTGGCGCTGTGAGTTTCGTACCGATGGTGAAAGGCGTCGGATAAATCTACGTGCGCGCGTTTTCTCGTGGCCGACGACTCCGTTAAGGCAGACCATTGTGTGAGTAATCCCTGTTGAGCCGGCTCGACGGGATCCTGTTGCTCGGTCTGGCGATTGGCTTAAGTGGTTGCGCGAATAACGCACTTGCGCCCATTTCCCAGAAGTCGGTGCAGCAGCGAGAATCTGCGACGGTGCATCGCGCCGGACGCGCGGCGAAGCCTCACAATCGCATAACGCCTAAGCATTATGTGGTGAAGCGAGGAGATACGCTGTACTCCATCGCGTGGCGATTCGGGATTGATTTCCGACGTTTATCGAAATGGAATCGGATCACCAACCCGAATCTAATCTTTACCGGCCAAAAACTGAAATTGAACTCGCCTGTAAAATCTAAATCCACGACCGGCCCAAAGGCCACACGCTCTAAGCCAGTTCAAAGATCGAAACCCAGGGCTACGCGTTCGGCAGCTAAAAAATCGGTGTCGAAAAGAGTTACTTGGACCTGGCCGGCGCGTGGGACAGTCCAACGCGCGTCGTCGGCTCTTGGCACAAAAGGTATCGAAATATTAGGTAAGCATGGGCAGCCAGTGGTCGCAGCCAGTGGAGGGACGGTTGTCTATAGTGGCAGTGGACTCCGAGGATACGGACAGCTTATTATCGTTAAGCACAACGAAGAATTTCTGAGCGCCTACGCGCATAACGACCGGCTGATAGTGTCCGAGGGCGCCGCGGTTGAACGAGGACAGAAAATTGCTGAAATGGGTAATAGCGGCGCCAAGCGAGTGATGCTGCATTTTGAAATTCGTCGAGATGGTAAAGCTGTCGAACCGCTCCAATACCTACCGCCACGTTGAGGCGATTCATGACTGCTCCAAAGAATAAATCGAAAGACGTCGCTAAGGCGCCCAATACAATCATTTCGGACGACACTAAGTTTGATGAAGACGTTGCAGATGAATTAGATTCAGACGAAGACCTTAGCGAAGATTTAACCAAGGACGACGACGTCTTAGAAGCGTCAATCGCGCCCACGCCAGCGGAGCAACCCGAACGAGCCGCTGCCCGCGAACTGTCCCTTGGCGAGCTTGATGCTACTAGACTTTATCTCGGAGAGATTGGATTTTCGCCGCTCCTGACGGCTGAAGAGGAAGTCTACTATGCACGTCTATCTCTGAAAGGCGATGAAGCGGCGCGCAAGCGCATGATCGTATCTAATCTTCGTCTAGTAGTGAAAATCGCCCGGCGCTACATGAATAGAGGATTAGCACTGTTGGATCTCATCGAAGAAGGCAATCTCGGTTTGATGCGAGCAGTTGAGAAATTTGACCCGGAACGCGGTTTCCGATTTTCAACCTATGCAACGTGGTGGATCAGGCAAACGATTGAACGAGGCCTGATGAATCAGACGCGAACAATACGGCTACCAATCCACGTGGTGAAAGAAATTAATGTCTATTTGCGCGCGGCGCGCCAATTGGCACAAAAACTGGACCGCGAGCCCAGTCCTGAAGACGTCGCTGAAATGTTGGATCGGCCGCTTGAAGATGTACAACGAATGCTCGGCTTAAACGAACGCATAACGTCGGTGGACGTACCCGCAGAGCGGGATTCCGATCGATCGCTTCTGGACACTATCCCGGATGAACAAAACCTAGATCCATCGCTACTACTTCAAGATGAAGATGTGCAGCGGCATTTGAATAGCTGGATGGGACAGCTGAGCGAAAAGCAGCGTTCTGTGTTGGAACGGCGTTTTGGACTCCATGGTCGCGAAATTTCTACCCTTGAAGAGGTTGGCAACGAGATCGGCGTTACTCGCGAACGCGTTCGTCAGATTCAGATAGAGGCGTTGAGACAACTCCGGCTATTGATGGAGCGTGACGGTTTTTCTTTGGATGCTATGTTCTCGGATTCGTAGGAAAACTTCCGTTAAGGCATATAAAACGCACCAACGACCGCCCGATTTTCCGCTACCAAGATGTTGAAACTGCGACAAGCGGCGGCGGTGCTCATGACTTCAACGCCGATTCGCGCAGAGTACGCGCATTGGAGGACCGGTGCGTCTAGAAAAATTTGCGTCCCCCCTGTGCCGATAATGATGATGCTTTGGCCGAGGTCGACAATTTTTTGAATATGTGAAGATCTAATATCAGTAACTTTAGACGGCAAGATATCGACGAATAGTTCGTTGCCGCAAACAACGAAGGGGTCCGCGAGGTGCTGGCCGCCGACTGTGATACCAGCAGCTGAGTAGGCGGTGATATTCAGCAGGGTCGTTTGCTGTTCGAAATCTAACTTCATGTAACCATGGCTCGTAGCTAATTATCGAAAACGTAGACGCTGAATAAGCGCACTTAGAATTACTCAGTTATAGACAAATTAATCTTACCGGATTCGGAGGAAGAAATATGCGAGTCATCTTGTTGGGCGGACCAGGGGCCGGAAAAGGCACGCAAGCAGATTACATCTGTGAGGCGAGAAATATTCCGAAGATCTCTACTGGAGACATGCTTCGTGCCGCGGTTACTGCCGGAACGCCTTTGGGAATCGAGGCGAAAAAAGTGATGGACTCCGGAGCTTTGGTTTCCGACGAAATCATACTTGGACTCGTCGCCGAACGACTAGAACAGCCGGATTGCGCGTCGGGTTTCTTATTCGACGGTTTTCCGCGAACAATCCCACAAGCACAAGGTTTACAAGCCGCGGACGTAGATATCGACCGGGTGGTCGAAATTGTGGTCGACGATGACGAAATCGTTCGTCGTATGTCTGGGCGCCGAATTCATCCGGGCTCTGGCCGAAGTTATCACATTGACTTCAATCCGCCGAAAGTTAGCGGTAAGGACGACCAAACTGGAGAGGAATTAATTCAGCGTGATGACGATGCTGAGGCGACCGTGCGAGAACGATTGCGTGTCTATCACGAACAAACTAAGCCATTGGTCGGTTATTACGAAAAAATGGCAGATTCAACAGCGGGATTAAAATTTAACCGCGTCGATGGCATTGGTGGTGTTGCGGAAATAAGTGATCGAATTCGCGAAGCTTTACTCTAATAATTAAAGAAAGTCGGGACGGTGTCTGGATCGATTTTCACAACTGACATCGCGACGATATTGAAAAATTTATTGATTAAAAATATTTCACGCGTTTTAAGTCTGTGTTGTTTTAACAATACATTTCTAATTCATCGTTCAAGTTTTGTACTATAATTGATTGCACATCGAGTTGTTGTGATGTATATAAGCAAACGTGGTGTTGCGTTTTTATCTCAACAGAAATTTTAAGGGGGGCTTTTGTTATGGCGAAAGCGAAAAAGAAAGCAGCAAAGAAGAAAGCGGTAAGTGCGAAAAAATCCACTTCCAAGAAATCAGTAGCGAAGAAAAAAGTTACCAAGAAGAAGGTAGCTAAGAAAACTGTAGCTAAAAAGAAAGTAGCTAAAAAGAAACCAGCGGCTAAAAAGAAAGTAGCTAAGAAGAAAGTAGCTAAGAAGAAAGTAGCTAAGAAGAAAGTAGCTAAGAAGAAAGTAGCTAAGAAGAAAGTAGCTAAGAAGAAAGTAGCTAAAAAGAAAGTAGCTAAAAAGAAAGTAGCTAAAAAGAAAGTAGCTAAAAAGAAACCAGCGGCTAAAAAGAAAGCCGCCAAAAAGAAGCCAGCGAAAAAGAAGGCTTCCAGAAAAAAGTAATACCTGATGTGACCGACGCGGATGCAGCCGAACGCGAAAAGAAGGAACGGTTGCAACGCGAGGTTGCAGAGGCGCGGGCCAAAATAGCTGTTCGTAAGGAAGCGGCGCAAAAGCGCCGTGCAGAACAACGCAAACGCGATGCGATGCAGCGGGCGATAGACGCATTCTCAAAGAAATGGGAGCGCGAATACGACCTCAAACACGGCGGCTAGAGCGTAGATTGTGCTGGAACTAGGGCATCGTATGAAGCTTAAAAGCCATCCATCTATCAGTCAGTGACCCCACAATTGAGCCCCATCGGAGACGATGGGGCTTTTTTATTCGCTCGGAATCACATAGATGTCTCCTAGATCGGCAGACCCAGCGCGAGGTGCTCTGCGAATCCTCGGTTTTTACCTTAAGCATCTGATTTTATGGCTAGTATTAGCACTTGCCGCGTATGGAATTTGGTTGGATCGTGTTGTTGGTGAGTCGTTCGCACACCGCAGTTGGTCGTTGCCAACGCGAGTTTATGCCAGTTCTTTTGAAATTTATGCTGGTTTACGCACGACTCAAGAAGAGCTCGATGCGAGATTAAGTCAGCTTGCATATACCCGAGTGTCAAAGGTGATCAAGCCCGGCCACTATTCGCTGCGAAATAATGGTGTCGAAATATTTACGCGTGGGTTTCAATATCCAGACTCGCACGATCCAGCGCGGCGATTAAGAGTCCATTTCGCCGGTCCTACGGTAGCGACATTAACTGACGCATTGACCAAATCTGCGGTAGCCGTTGCGCGTTTGGAGCCGCTCGAGATCGGCAGTGTTCACAAAACCGCATTCGAAGATCGACTGATCGTTTCTGTAGCGAACACGCCGCGATTTTTCGTCGAAGCACTTGTTGCCGTCGAAGATCGCCGATTTTACTCCCACGTCGGAATTGACCCCATAGGCATCGTTCGTGCGCTAGCAAATAACATCCAAGCGCGAAGTATCAGACAAGGCGGGAGTACGATCACACAACAACTCATCAAGAATATGTATTTATCAAGCGAGCGATCCTACGTAAGGAAACTACGCGAAGCGCTGATGGCGATATCACTTGAACGCCGCTTTTCAAAAGAAGAGATTCTTAGTGCTTACATGAACGAGATATTTCTCGGTCAAGATGGTAATCGCGCAATTCATGGATTTGGGCTTGGGGCTCGATTCCTGTTCGGCAAGGACTTGCGGGATCTCTCCATCGCAGAATCTTCAATGCTTGTTGGAATGATAAAAGCTCCTAGTGGGTACAACCCTAGACGCCACCTCCATGCCGCAACAAAGCGCCGAAACTCGGTACTTGAGTTGCTGTCAAAAGAGCGGGTAATCAGTCGCGAAGAGTTCGACGTCGCGGTGAAAA
>JBLFWZ010000165.1:0-10283 GCA_047611905.1 Gammaproteobacteria bacterium
AGGGATTTGTGACGAATCGGCAAACGGTTCTGAATACATCGCTGGTAATTTCGGAATTACGTCTTGCGCCTGCATCGCCGAAACATACAGCTCGGTGTGATCCGTATTGAGATGTTCTGCAACTCGCTTCGCTTCGTGCGCCTCATTAAATTCGGGCTCTCCAAATCCAATGCTGAAAGTTTTAACTTTATTCATGCTTTCTGCTTGCATCAACGCAACGACGGTCGATGAATCTATACCGCCGGACAGAAACGCGCCAAGCGGCACATCGGAAATCATTTTATCGCAGATCGTTTGACGCAATAGTTTATCGAGTTCGTCTGTCGCGACTTCGGCGTCCATCGAGTGTCGGTTCTGCATAGATTCGACCGCTATATCTGCCGCCGACCAATATCGGGTCGGCTCGCAATCGAGTTCAGCATTCGAAGCGTCAATTTGCAACGATGATCCGGGCAACAGTTTCTTAAATTCTTTATAAATCGTATGCGGCGCAGGGATGTAAAAATGCTGCATCATCAGGCCTAGTGAGTCAGGGTCGATGGTCGCCGACCACCCCGGCATAGCACGAATGGCATTAAGGTCGGATGCGAATACGAATGTCCTCCCGAGCCTCCCGTAGTAAAGCGGTTTTTCACCGAGTCGATCGCGCGCGAGAACCAGGCGACGGGAATCACGATCCCACACGGCAATGGCGTACATGCCGACGAATTGGGGCAGGCTTTCTTCTAAACCACGGTGCTCGATCATTGCCAGGGCGACCTCAGTGTCGGAGTCGCCTCTAAAGGGGTAGCCGCGTCGCACGAGATCGACCTTAAGATCGAGAAAATTATAAATTTCGCCGTTCAATACGATGACGTAACGACCACTCGCGGATGTCATCGGTTGGTGACCGGCAGGAGAAAGGTCATTGATCGACAAACGCCTTTGCCCCAGCACGATACCCGCGTTGGCATCACACCATTCGCCGTGGTCGTCTGGGCCTCGGTGCACGATACGATCGCCCATGCGTTTGGCGAGGGCCATAGAACTCTGCTCGTCAACGCCGCTTGGATCGAAAAACCCTAAAATTCCGCACATAGGTTTACGGATATTTGGCCAGCAGGCGAGTATCGATTGTTGGCGTAGTGCGCATTGCAGAGGCTTTGAAAATATGGTTTTAAGAGTTGGATTTAGCGTATTAATATTGCGTGGTTCCGCCGCGCAACTATATCACAATGGACCACGTATTAATCTCCGTAGCCTGTCCTGATAATCGGCCCCGCACCTGCGCATCGCCCCATCCAATGTCGACTACTGCGGCCGCGCGGGCATTGGCCAATAGGCGGATCGAACGCGGCTAGGCAACTAACGAATTAATCAGCGAAGAAGATATCAGCGTCGAGCGAAACTTCGTACGCCGCACGGGTTTTGATCCGCGCGGTAGTTGTGTCGCTTTTTCTAGTAGGTCAAATAGCGATTCGACGACGATTTCGGTTCTTTTAGTTCGTTCGCGATATCTGCTTCGATAATCTCCGCAACTGCCGATCGATAATGCAATGGATCCCAATAGTTGTCGTCTAGCTTGGTAATATCAGATTCAATCATGAAGTCGATAATTCGAACCCCATGTGTACGACCAAGTTTGACGATGCGATCTTTACATTCGCGGTAAAGCCCTTCGGCGCGGGCCAAATAGGCGGCGTGCATGGGAGCGAAAACCAGCGCGGTATGCTTCGGTGAAGTCGCCTCTAAGGCTAACATCGACGCAAGTAACGAATGCGTGGCGAATCGCCAATCCGGTCGCAAGTTCGATGGCGCTAACTGTCCGGGCCCGCGAGCGGACGTCCTTCCTTTTGGATAAAAGCGCTTTTCAATTGCTGTCGGGTCATAAATTCCGAAACCGCCTGTGAAATCACGATAACCGTTCTTTTCGTACTTCGGTTCACGTTGGTCGCCAATGAGCTCTAATAGCCGCACAGTATTTTCGAGTGCCTTGTCGTTGAACATATAAAGCAAATCGTTCCAGGGGTTTTCATCGAACATCCACTCCGGAAATTCACGGAACGTGAATTTTTCATAGTGCTGTTCACGCTTACACCAGCTGTCGTCGATACCGATAATTAGGTACTTTGTCTGCGGGTGGTGCAAAGAGAACAACGCGTGCATTCTCATTTGCTCGTATGCGGTCGCCGAATTCATCGCCAAATTGGCGAAATTAGCGTCCAACATACGATCGAGGCGATCTGGGTTGAGCAGCCTCATCGTCGATGATCCGATCACCGCACTGTCGTATCGTTGATCACGCGCGATAGTCGGATAAGCGAAGCGCTGATTAGTACTTATCGGCGCTCGATCTAACGGCAAAGAAAACGCAATATTGCTGTACGGGTCGACCAGGACAATTAGCGCATAGACCGCTAAGACGAGGAAGGCGAATATCAGCAAAATACTTAGGATAAAAGATCGAGAATTCATTTCGGCTAAAACTGAAAATATATGAACTCTAGTCCGCGACCCTGCCCTACTCGCAGAACGACAAGAAATAATCCGCAAGCGGTGGCAATCGCGAAACGCCGTTTTAGTAAATTCGGTTTCTCAGAAAGACCCATATTGGTCGGGCCGAAGATCGCAAAAAGAGTCCCGATCAAGACGTAGTTTATGTCGTCCCAGTCGGGATGGGATCCTCCAATCTCGCTACACGCGAACATCGAGATAAGGATCGTTTGTGCGTCAGCGAAACTTTCCGCGCGGAACAATACCCACCCAACAACAACAAATACCATGGTTAATAACCAAGCAAGCGGCGCTGGCAAGCGCACCGGCACGCTGTTCCAAACACGATTCACACAAATTGCGGCGCCGTGTAGACCGCCCCACGCAACGAACGTCCAGCCTGCGCCGTGCCACAATCCGCACAACAGCATCGTCCCAATCACGGTCGCCACGGCCACAAACTGACCGTGTCGATTTCCGCCTAATGGGATGTAGACATAATCACGAAAGAAGCTGGATAAACTTATATGCCAACGCCGCCAAAATGATCGAATATCGAGCGCGCGATAAGGCGAATCAAAATTTACTGGCAACCGAAGTCCGAACATCGCGCCTAGCCCAATCGCCATATCCGAATATGCCGAGAAATCGAAATACAATTGCAGACTATAGGCCGAAGCAGCAAGCCACGATTGTGCAAAAGAGATTGTATTTCCGGCAGCGACCAAATCGAAACCGTCGTCAGCTATAGGTGCAAGCTCGTCGGCCAGAAAGACTTTTTTGACCAACCCCAAAGTCAACAACACCAGACCGCGGGAAAACTGCTCGGCCATTCCATCTCGTCGCAGCGGTGCC
This sequence comes from Gammaproteobacteria bacterium, assembly GCA_047611905.1. Taxonomy (GTDB): domain Bacteria; phylum Pseudomonadota; class Gammaproteobacteria; genus UBA11873. The sequence goes on from JBLFWZ010000165.1 coordinate 3,328, forward strand.
GCGAATTGCCCAATGATTTGATTATGGCGAACGATCGGCCCGGCGATTAATTGCGGAAAGAAACTCACGTAAGCAGCGTATTCGCTCAGCCGGTATACCGGCGCTTCGCCGCGTCGGCGATCGATGAGATAAGACACTTGTTGAAACGTAAAAAAACTCACCCCTAGAGGTAATATCAAGCTCCACGGTTGATGTTCGACGCCGACAAAGTGCAAAACGCTTTCAGCGAAAAAGTTGGCATATTTAAATAGCCCGAGGACTAGCAAATTCACCACGATGCCGAGCGTAAGTATCCATTGCCGAGCGGCGCGCTCGTGCCACCAGACCGTTAGCCACGTGAAGAGGATCATGACAACCAACAAGGGCACAAAACGCGGATCCCACCAGGCGTAAAATCCTAGGGAGACGGCTGTAAGGATAGGGAGTCGCGCCGCGTGGGAATCGGCAACGCTGAAATAGGCGATCAGACTTAGTGGGAGAAATAAAAGTAGAAACGGTTGTGACGAAAATAGCATGGGGTCGGTATTCTACACAGACCTCGTGCGTTTCGTTGCGATCGGGTTTAACCTCTCTGGCAGTTGTGTGTCGCAGAGGTCGACAGGAGCGGTAACGAGTTTATTGAACGCAAGAGCTCGCCTGACCCTCATTGTCCAGCGTATAACACACCGATCGATCGGCTTAAGGTGCGGTCTGAGTACCGGTGCTTAGCGACCGACACAATGGTATGAAAACCCGAGTTCTTCCATCCGCGAACGTTCATAGACGTTTCTTAGATCGACGAACACCGGCGTGCGCATTGCCGCTTTGCCGCGCAGCATGTCGATGCCCCGATAGACATTCCATTCGGTCAATAGCACGACGGCATCAGCTTCGGCGAAGACTTCAAATTGATCGTCGCAGAACTGTACGTCTTTCGGCAGTAAGGTTTGCGCCTCCGCCATGCCCTGCGGATCGTGGACTTTCACTAAGGCCCCTTTATCAACTAGTGCAGGCAGGATCGATAGCGCGGGGGAATCCCTCATATCATCCGTTTCGGGCTTGAAGGTTAGCCCGAGTACGCCGATTGTTTTGTCAGTTTCGCTGCCGCCTAGGGCGTGGCGGATCTTCTTGATCATGCGTGCCTTTTGGGCTGCGTTAACTTCAATTACCGATTCAACGATACGGCATGAAGTGCCGTTTTCTTGCGCGATTCGCACTAAGGCTTGCGTGTCTTTCGGGAAACAGGAGCCGCCATAACCTGGCCCGGGATGGAGAAACTTGGAACCGATTCGTTTATCCATGCCCATGCCCTTGGCGACGGCATGCACATCGGCACCCACGGCTTCACACAACATCGACATTTCGTTAATAAAGCTGATTTTCGTTGCCAGGAACGCGTTGGAGGCGTATTTAATCAATTCTGCACTTTCGAGACCGGTGAACAGTATCGGCGCTTCGATGAGATTCAACGGTCGATAGAGTTCGCGAAGTAATTTTTCAGCCCGCTCGCTTTCAATTCCGATGACGACGCGATCAGGGCGCATAAAATCAGATATTGCCGCACCCTCGCGAAGAAATTCCGGGTTCGACGCGACGTCAAAATCCGCTTGCGGATTCGCCTCGCGAATGATCCTCTCTACATTCCTGGCGGTTCCGACTGGCACGGTCGATTTGTCCACAATCACGGTATAACCGCTCAGGTGCGACGCGAGCTGCTTAGCCGCTTCATAGACGAAACTGAGGTCGGCGAAGCCATCCCCGCGGCGACTCGGCGTGCCAACTGCGATAAAAACCAGGTCGGCGTCGCCTGCGACCGAGGCCAAATCAGTTGTAAAATTTAACCGCTGCTCGCGAACGTTCTTGGCAACTAGAGCCTCAAGTCCGGGTTCGTATATCGGAATTTGGCCATCGAGTAGTTTCGCCACCTTTGACGCATCGACGTCTACGCAGGTGACGTTGGCGCCAAATTCCGCGAAACAGGTACCGGAGACGAGCCCGACGTAACCCGTGCCAATGAGTACTACGTTCATGGAATCAAAGCCTCCAGTGAATCATGTCATCGGGACGTGTCGCTCTATCGAGTCGCGCCTTCACGTCCATCACAATCCCGGCACCACCGCGCAAACAATTCGCAACCCCTGCCCAACCCTCCTCGACGTAGGATTCATGAGGGACGGCAAGCACCACTGCGTCTGCAGGTAGAAGCTTATCGTGGGCTAACAAAGTAACACCGTATTCTTCGTGCGCTTGCTCGGCGCTAGCATACGGATCGTGAATTTGGACGTTTATTCCATAACTTTGCAGGGCGGTCACGATATCAATCACGCGCGTATTACGTAAATCGGGCACATTCTCTTTAAAGGTGAATCCCAAAACCGTGACGATACTGTCTTTGATGAGCGTCCCGGCATTAATCATTCGTTTGATGGTCTGGTTCGCGACAAACTCGCCCATATCATCGTTAATACTCCGGCCAGCCAGAATGACTTGCGGGATATATCCGGTTATTTGGGCCTTGTGGGTCAGATAATACGGATCGACCCCGATGCAATGCCCGCCAACCAAACCAGGATCGAATTTGAGAAAATTCCATTTCGTACCGGACGCGGCGAGCACGTCGCGCGTATCAATATCCATCCGGTGAAAAATTAGCGCCAATTCGTTCATTAGCGCAATGTTCAGGTCACGTTGCGTGTTTTCGATGACTTTTGCGGCCTCAGCAACCTTAATTGTTGCTGCACGGTGGACACCCGCTGTCACCACGCTCTCGTAAACTTGCGCAACAATCTCCAGTATTTCCGCATTTTGGCCCGATACCACTTTGGTGATTTTCGTGAACGTATGTTCCTTGTCACCCGGGTTAATACGTTCCGGCGAATAACCAACGAAAAAATCTTTGCCGCAGGTCAGCCCCGAGCAGCGTTCAAGCACTGGAACACAATCTTCTTCCGTAGCACCTGGGTACACGGTTGATTCGTAGACAACGATATCGCCGACTTTGAGCTGACCACCAACCGTTTCCGAGGCTTTTAGCACTGGAGTCAAATCAGGCCGTTTAGCAGAATCTATCGGCGTCGGGACCGCCACGATATGGAAATCTGCACGTCGAATATCGACCGGGTCACTGGTAAATAGAATGTCTGACGAGCTAAGTTCGTCCGGTTCTACTTCGAGTGTATTGTCATGTCCGTCCTTAAGCTCGGCGATACGAGCCACGTTAATATCGAACCCGATCGCTTGCTCTTGCTTGCCGAACGCAACCGCAACAGGCAATCCAACGTAGCCCAATCCAATGACAGAGACTTTGCGCGAATGTTTGCTCATATGACTTTGTAGTAGTCCTTATACCAAGAAATAAAATTAGCGATGCCGTCTTCGATGGCGGTCGCCGGCTTGTATCCCAAATCGTCAACCAAGGCTTGAACATCGGCATAAGTATCCGGAACGTCGCCTAACTGCAACGGCAGCATGTTTTTCTTTGCTTCAATGCCGAGACCTTTTTCTATCGCAGCGATAAAATCCATCAGTTCAACTGGGGAATTGTTCCCTATGTTGTACAGTCGATAGGGTGCGCGCGACGTGCCCGGATCGGGATGATCTCCCGTCCAGTTCTCGGCCGACGTCGCGACGGTATCGATACAGCGGATAACGCCTTCGACGATGTCGTCGACATAGGTGAAGTCGCGCCGGTGATTGCCGAAATTAAACACGTCGATGGGCTTGCCTTCCAAGATGTTCTTAGTAAATAAAAACAAGGACATATCTGGACGTCCCCACGGTCCATAAACCGTGAAAAAGCGTAAGCCGGTGGTTGGTAACTGGTACAGATGACTATACGAATGAGCCATCAATTCGTTTGATTTTTTCGTTGCCGCATACATTGACACCGGGTGATCGACGTTATCGTGCACCGAAAACGGCATATTCGTATTGGCCCCATACACGGAACTCGAGGAAGCGTAGACCAAATTCTCAATCGTATGATGTCGGCAGGACTCGAGGATGTTCATGAAACCGACGATATTCGATTCGATATAAGCGTGAGGGTTCTCAATCGAATACCTCACCCCCGCTTGTGCAGCAAGGTGCATGACCCGCTGTGGGCTGGTCTTTTCGAAAACAGTGTTAAGCGAGGCGAGATCGGCGACGTCTATCTTGTGACAGTCGAAAGTCGCGTGCGGTAGCAAGCGAGCAAGTCGCGCTTTCTTCAACGAGACGGCGTAATAATCGTTCAGATTATCGATTCCAACGACCTCATCACCTCGCTCCAGCAATCGTTCACTAAGCCGTGATCCGATAAATCCCGCCGCGCCGGTTACAAGTATCCTCATGCCGTATTTGTCTTCCTGCAAAGAGTCTTAGTCTACATTATTCATGGTCTACACCATGTTACAAACCGCAACAGACCGGCTAATTCTGCGCCTCGAAAGAGAACCAAGTCGCAAAATAATTCAATGCGGATCCAATACGAACCACTCCGCTCACGAGCCATCGACCCTTAATCGGCCGAGATTTGATAAACTGATTGAAATATGAAATTTGGGGGAAGTTTGATGGACACTGGCACTGCGCTGACACCTGACTCGATGGATGTCGATGTTGAAAATTTATATCGCGAGGAATCATTTACCGATATGCGCGCGGCCAACATAAAACGCCTCACAGCGGTTAACGGAAATGGCGAGATCGACGCTTCGCGACCAACTCAATATATTGGCGATACAACGTTGATGACTCAAATGGGACCCATTCCGGTGCAGTTCCCACTTGAAGCCGTGACCTTACGCGAAGCGTTCGAGAAATTTCCACAAGGAGTCGAGGAAGCGATCGTGCGCTTACAGGAGCGTGCGGAAGTAATGGCTCGCGAGGAAGCCTCGCGCATCGTTGTCCCTGGCGCGGGACCCGGACCGGGGATGCGGCCCGGCCGATGACGAACGGTTGACTATTCGGAATCCCGACAGAGGGCTTTCGACAGTCTACAAAAAGCTGCAGTAACGTCACCGAAAAACTCGAGTTCCCTATAATTTTCAACACTTTAAAAATTTCTAACTTGCTCTGCGAAAGAGGCGAGAAGACCGTCTTCGATGATCTCAATTTCAGTGCGCAAGCGAACGATATCGTGCAATTACAAGGCAGCAACGGTAGCGGCAAAACGAGCCTCCTGCGCATGCTGTGCGGATTCGCGCGGCCTGCCGGCGGCAAAATTTTCTGGAACGGCACGGATATCTTTACAGATCTCCGTTCGTACCAAATGGTAATTACTTACGTCGGCCATCGTCGCGGCGTGTGCGCGGATCTTTCACCTCTCGAAAATTTAAGATTCGCTTGCGATATAAATGGTGGCTCAACACTAAAGCCCTGCCTTGAAGCACTTGAAATCGTCGGTTTAGGGGATGTTGCAAACAACCCGACACGTTTCTTATCTGCCGGGCAGGTCCAACGTGCCGCATTGGCGCGATTACTCGTGCGCAACACCCCGATATGGTGCTTAGACGAACCCTTCACCGCTCTCGATCGGGCCGGCCGCGAAGTGGTCGAGCGCCTAATAGAGGCTCGTGCACGCAACGGAGGAATAAGCATTGTCGCAACCCACCAAGCGATGTCCCTGGACAAGTCACGGTTGAAGATACTTGATTTGAGCACGCCATGAGCTCCGCATTTCGGTCTGCGACGGCAGTAACAACGCGCGATTTGCGACGCTACGTACGCCGGCAGCAGGACTTAGTTCAACCGCTAGTGTTCTTTGTCATCATCGTCACGCTACTTGGGCTTGCTGTTGGTCCAGAGTCGACAATATTCGCGCAGATCGCTCCTGCTGGTGTCTGGATTGCGGTGTTGTTGGCGACCACCATAAATTTGGACTCCATGTTCTTGAGTGACTTCCAAGATGGGACCATCGAATTACTGCTGCTCGGCGCGACGCCGTTGCCGGCCCTCGTGGCTGCAAAAATTCTTGCTCACTGGCTCGCAAGCGCGTGCCCGCAAATAGTTATCGCAGCATTGGTCGCCGCGGTCCTCGGAATCGAGCCTACGGTAATCGGCGCGCTCGTTCTAACGCTGATACTAGGATCGCCAATCTTGAGCCTCGTTGGAGCCGTAGCAAGCGCCTTAACGGTAGGGCTACGCGGCGGCGCAATGTTACAGGCGCTGATAATATTACCGCTCTATATGCCAACACTGATATTTGCGACCTCGGCCATGCATAATGCGGCCCTTGATTTACCGATCGACGCCGAACTGTATTTCCTGGCAGGGCTTGCTGTATTGGCGGCGACATTGGCGCCCTTCGCGGCCGCTGCTGCTTTGAGAATCCGATTGAGTTAACTGGACGACTGTGAACCTAATTCCCTTCCATAAATACGGCTCGCCGAAGTATTTCTACACTTGGTCGCTTATGCTGAGTCCTTGGTTGACTGGCTTATGCGTGCTCTTGTTCGCAGTCGGCCTGTACACTGGCTTGTTTGTCGCGCCAGCTGATTATCAGCAAGGCGAGAGTTTCCGAATTATCTATGTGCATGTGCCTGCAGCATGGATGTCGTTATTCATCTACGTTGTAATGGCATCGGCGGCCGCCTGCGGACTCATTTGGCACGTTAAACTCGGCGACATGGTTGCCCGTGCCTGCGCGCCGCTCGGTGCTTGGTTTACCTTTTTAGCGCTTGTGACCGGATCACTCTGGGGTAAACCCATGTGGGGCACCTATTGGGTCTGGGACGCGCGCTTAACCTCTGAGCTTATATTGCTATTTTTGTATCTCGGCTACATCGCCTTGCAAGGCGCAATCGACGATCGCAGAGTCGCGGCCAGGGCCGGGGCTATCGTCGCGTTGGTTGGAACGGTTAATCTTCCGATCATCCATTATTCTGTCGAATGGTGGAACACGCTGCACCAGGGGCCTACGGTTAGCAAATTAGACGCACCATCCATTGCGCCGTCCATGTTGCTGCCGCTGCTCATCATGGCTGTCGCCTACGCGG
>JBLFWZ010000166.1:0-10272 GCA_047611905.1 Gammaproteobacteria bacterium
AACGATTGAACAGAACAACAAGAAGCTTTGCGCGAGCCTCGCGGCTGGCAACGCCGCAGATGTAGCTGCCCTGTATGCCACCAACGCTCGTCTAATGGCCGCAAACAGCGAGACGATTTCGAATGACGGTATTGCCGCCTACTGGCAGGGCGCGATAAACATGGGCGTCAAAGACGCGACGTTAATCGCCGATAGCGTAGAAGTTCACGGCGATACCGCCATCGAGGTGGGAAAATATGTCATGTACGGTGAAAATCGAGCGGCACTCGATAATGGCAAATACGTCGTCGTGTGGAAAAACGAGGGCGGCGATTGGAAGCTCAAAGAAGATATCTTTAATACCAGTGGTGCAGCCGCCTGAGTCGCTGCACCGCTATCGGTCTTCGATAAGATTTTTCGCCGGCTAGTACTACCGGTCGTGCGCAGCTATGCGCGCAGCCGGCCGTATCAATCCGCGATATTCGAAAATAATTTTCGATATTTTGCTGAGATAACTAACCGTCGGATTCGTTTTGCGGCGAGTAACAAATGCCGATACGGTGTGACCGGTCGCGAACCGACGTACTCATCTACGATGCAGGATACGCCGGGCAAGTTTCCCTCAACGAATAACTATCTCGATAGCAATGCCGAATTTACCGCTGCACAGAAATTCTGATTTGCCATAACGTTAGGAGCTCAATATGTCAGACCCGAAAAGGATCGATTACTCAGTAAACGACACAATCGCCACGCTTTCAATGAATCGCGCACCCGTAAACGCAATCGACCACCCGATGATCGATGCGATTCACGCCGGACTTTTGCGCGCCGATGCAGATGACGATGTTCGAGCGGTAATTATTACCAGCGCGCTGCCTGGCATGTTTTGCGGCGGCATGGATCTGCGTATGGTGGCGGCAGGCGACGCCCAAGATTTACGTGAATTCGTCTATAAATTTTATATGAAGACGATGGACATCCAATACGCGATGAAGAAACCGACCATCGTCGCGATCAATGGTCCTGCGCGCGGCGCCGGCATGACCTTATCAATAACGAGCGACGTTATCGTCGCAGCAGACGACATCGATTTAGGTTATCCAGAAATCGATATCGGTTTAATCCCCGCCATTCACTACGCGCATTTACCTCGACAAATATCACGTCACCAAGCATTTGAATTGCTGTTCGGCGGCAAACCCATCCCGGCAAGCGAGGCCGCAAGTCTGGGCATTATTAATCATGTTGTGCCTCGAGCAGAGTTACTGGTTAAAGCTATCTCCATCGGAAAAGTGTTCGCCGAGAAGTCTCCAACCATAATGGCGTTAGGGCGGCAGTCGTTTATGCGCGCGAACGACCTCGACTATCGACGTAATGTCGAAAACCAGATCGAGACGCTGTGCAACGTGTTCGACACTAAAGATGGTCGTGAAGGTTTACATGCCTTCCTAGAGAAGCGCTCACCGGTCTGGTCTAAGTAGACCGTAAACCCGGCCCGACGCACTGGGGGTCACACGAGAAGGCCGATTATCGGCCGCAGTGCTAATTACTCTATAATCACCGGCCACATTAACTTTAATGGAGGCGGCAACATGTCGCGTATGCGTTTCGGAGTTTTTCTGCCACCCCACCACGTCCCAACAAATTACAATCCGACTTACGCGCTCGAGCGCGATGTGGAAATTACTAAACTCATCGACAACATTGGCTATGACGAAGCCTGGTTCGGCGAGCATCATTCGGGCGGCGTTGAGTTGATCAACGACCCGATGATTTTCATTGCCCACGTCGCTAGCCAAACGCGCAATATTCGCTTGGGTACCGGTGTCGTGTCGCTGCCGTATCACAATCCTCTGTGGGTCGCCGATCGACTCGCACTGCTCGACCATCTAACGCGCGGCAGGGTTATGCTGGGGGTTGGGCCTGGCGCTTTGGCAACGGATGCGGCAATGATAGGCATCCAACCACACGAACAGCGCGACGCCCTCGATCAGGATATGGATGTGTTGATGCACTTGTTGACCAGCGACGAACCTATTTCGGTTGAAACGTCGCGCTACAAACTAGTCGACGCAAGACTACAACTCGATTTTTACCAAGACCCGCACCCAACGGTCGTCGCCGCCGCAGTTGTTTCGCCGTCCGGCCCACGCCTCGCGGGAAAGCACGGCATTGGCCTCATCTCCGTTGGCGCGACGATGAAAGCCGGAGTGGACGTGTTAGCAATGCACTGGGATGTCGCTGAAGCACGCGCTAAAGAATTCAATCAACAAGTTAATCGCGATACGTGGCGGGTAGTAGGTCTCATGCATCTGGCCGAGACGCGAGAAAAAGCTTTCGCAGACATTCGCTATGGGTTGCGTGAGTGGTGCGACTACTTGCAGAACACCGCGGCGGCTCCACAGATCCAAGTGACCGGAAACGATATCGAGTCGTACATCGAGTGGATCACAAACACCGGATCGGCCGTGATCGGAACTTACGACGATGCGATCCAGCACATCGAAAGTCTGATCGAACAGTCTAACGGCGGGTTCGGAAACTACTTATTGTTCGACCATAATTGGGCGGAGTTCGCGACGAAGAAGAAGCATTACGAAATCTTCGCCGATTATGTCATTCCGCATTTCAAAAAAACGAACGTGCGAATGAAGCGCAGTGAAGCCGATTTACGCAAAGTTCGAGAGCCTTTAGCCGCGGCGCAGCAAGAAGCAATCCTTGATTTCCGCGCCCGCCACGACCAAGAGGTTGCGGCTAAGACCAAGGCGTAGAGGTCGCGCGATGATGGGTTTGCCGATCGCGACTGTTGAGTTTCGATCGGCAGCCATCGGCAATTCGTCTGGTCGATGGTAGCCGCGTAGAAACCCCGACGAACGCAAACAATGCAAACTGGACAACTATGATGCATAACGGTGGATGTTTCTGCGGAGAAATTAGCTACGAGTTCGATGGGCACGGCATCCGTACCGCAAATTGTCACTGCACGATGTGCCGCAGAACGAGCGGCGCGCCGTTTGTTACATGGCTAATAGTACCAGCCGCACAATTTCGTTATTTAAAAGGGACGCCAAAAACCCTGAAATCGTCGAGCGACGGTACGCGATATTTTTGCGGTTCGTGTGGCACGCCAGTTGTGTGCGTCAATGCGTCGCATCCCGAGATTGTCGATGTCACGTTAGGGAGCCTCGATCGCCCTGATCAATTCTCCCCATCTTTTGAAGTATATAAAGACACTCGACTGCCCTTTGTCGAACCGATCAAAAAAGACTAGAACCTATTTGTCTTTCATCTACAGCGTTGCGGCGGTCCCGTTTGCGGACCAACAGGCAAAGGCCGCTTTATGTAGCACTGCTACATGACTAAGCGACAATGGACGCAAACTAGCGCCTTCGAGCTGCGACTCGCTCGACTGACACAAGCAAACCCCGCTCGCTGCGCCTTGACTGAGGGTTTTCCCTCGAAACAACATACTAGATGGACCATAAACAAACTCGAGTTTCAAACGTCGTTCGACGACGCATCTGCTTCGGTATTGCTTGCGCCCGATGGTGCGAAGTTGCTTGGCGACGCTGAGAATGCCACCCGTTAAAGCGAGCCGATACAAAGTCTTGACTGACCGTATAGACTTCGACGAGGCGCGACCCCCATATCGGCCTCGGGGCTATCCGAGCGTTTCTTCACAGGCTATGCTCGGGCGTCAATTCAAATAACCGGAGAAATCGTGATGTCACGGATCCCCCTAGTCGAACGAGAGGGTGCCTCGCCAGAGATACTCGCCATGTTCGATCGAATGGAAAACCTCGGCTTTTCATTACTCAACGTTTTCAAAATGTGGGCACACAACAGCGGCGCAGCAGCGGGTTTTGTGCAGCTCGGCGAAGCCTTATATAGCGAAAGCGCTGCTCTGTCACCGCGCTACCGCGAGCTAGCGTATTTACGCGCTTCGCAGATAAATAGTTGCCACTACTGAATACCCACCCACGTGATGCTCGGTCGGAGTGTCGGATTAACAGACGAAGAATTGGCGTCGATGGCGAACCCGGAATCATGCGCTTCGTTCAGTGACACGGATAAACTCGTGTTGCGCTACTCAGAAATTCTCACCCGTGAGAATAAGGTTAACGAGGCGCTCTACGGAGAACTCGAAAAAGCGTTCCCACGCGATGAGCTGGTGGAATTAGCCATGACAATTGGCCTGTCGGCAATGGTCAATCGAGTGCACGCGACTTTCGAGACAGACGTCGACCAATCGACTTTAGACTCGGTCGCCGATGGTCCGGTTTGTCCTATCGGTCGCTAAGCTCAACCAGTATTCGCTCGATCGGCGCAGTGACGGCTACGATCGAGCGATGTTGCAAGGTGGAGATGGACTCAACTCAGGGTACGACGGCCGGCCGAATCGTGATGATAAAACCTATCGGAATTTTGTGCTGGCCAACATGAAAGTCGCCGTTAATATCTGTTAGCACCAACTGGTCACCGACGAATGTAACGGCTACAGGATTCGCTAAGCCGGACGCGAACGGTTGCAGATCTCCCGATTGACTCACTCGATAGAGCTTGCCGTCACTCGCGATCGGCGAGGTTGCCGCAATATCATTGTCCCAGTTACCGGCATCACTAATAAACAAATCACCGGCGAATTCGCCGAATCCGGATGGCGCAAACGCCATGGCACCGGGTTCGTGTAATCCGCTTACGAACGGTTTCTCAGCTACCGCACCCGTTGGCGAAACCCTTAGAATACTGCCGCGTCCCGGACGGGTAATCGCGGGGTTCTTTGGGTCCTGAATCGCGGCGCCAATGAGCATTGTTTTACCATCGGGTGTAAAAGAAATGCCACGCGGCGAACCCCAGCGTTGCAGATCTATCGTCGCCAGTGGCGTGCACTCGTCTTCTGGTGTGACGGTGTAGATGGTGTGATTGCTCGCCGCAGTAATGTACAACTTGCCCGCGAACGGACTCCCTACCGGCCCAAATCGCGCAAAGAAGCTGCCCGCCCCTGCAGCGCCTGCGGCGTTACTCGGCAAAAAACACACGACTTCTTCGGCGAACGTCGTTGGATTAAATCGGGTTACCGCATTCGGCAATTCCCAACCACCGATTTTCTCGGGCACCGAAAACGCGACGGTATAAATATACCCGGCATGCTTACCGAAACTGGCCGGTGCGACGTCGAGCGAAATTGGCGGATGCTGCCCCGAGGCGGCACGCACCGAAACATCACCGTCCATCGTCACCGCATAAATCGTACCGCCACCGGCGTCGTCCGCAACCCACAAGGTATTTTCATCGACTACGTAAATATCGAACGGATCGTAGAGCGGAGATCCCGGGGCGACTAAGACGGAATACTGAAAGTCCGCTGGCATTTTGATCGGTGGTAAAGCGTAAACATTGTCTCGAGTCGCCTTGGGGACGGCCAGCGGCAGTTCTACCCAGTCTTGCATACCGTTCTCGGTAGCCTGGCTCGAGAACGCTAAAGCGCTCACGATTAAAAACACAAATACGGCAATATGCTGTCTAGACAAGCTCATTTCACGGGGTCTCCGCAGTTGTTTCATTTAAATTGAATACGCGATTAGACAATGCGCGTGCAGGCCCAAGTATAATCGCTTTCGACTACCCTAAAACGCATTTTGTCCGAACCCCGTAACGTCGAGAAACCCTCGCCGAATTGGATTCGGCCGCAATATCGATAGCGAAGATTAAATTTATGCACGACGTCCGGATCCCTGCTTCCTAATGCCTGGCGTTCATCTCGCAAAGACTGCCGTCATCCTATTTGCCGCTGGTATCGCCGAATTTTCCCAAGCGATGGAAAATGTCGTCGTCACTGGTACTCGGCGTCCTGCTAACAGCACCGACTTGCCTTATAGCGTTACGGTCATTGACCAACAAAGCATCCAACAGAAACTGGTTCGTAGCTTGCCAGACGCGCTTGCTCAAACTCCCGGCGTGTTTATTCAAAAATCCGCTAACGGACAAGGCGCGCCATTTCTACGTGGCTTTACTGGCTATCGAACGCTCACTTTGATCGACGGCGTGAGATACAACAACTCCGTTTATCGTGACGGTCCGAATGAATATTTTTCTCTTATTGATTTTAATTCAGTCGGCAGTATCGAAGTGTTCGGCGGCCCCACCTCGACCCACTACGGCAGCGATGCGATTGGCGGCGCATTGAATATCCATACGGCCAAGTCTGACTACGAGGTCGAGGAAGCAGATGCGCCGTTCATCCATGGCTTGCAACGTCTAAGCTTCGCATCCACCGATAACAGTCAACAGTCGCGGACCGAAATACAGTTCGGAAAAGGCGGACACTGGGGCGCGCATCTCGGCTACTCGATAAAAGACTTCGGTAATGTCAAAACGGCGGACTTAGGCAAACAGCTCCATACCGGCTACGGAGAAGTCGCTTGGGACACGCGGATTGATATCGAGCTACACCGTGATTGGGTTTTCAGCATGGTCTACCAGCAACTCGAACAAGACGACGTGTGGCGAACATTTTCAACTGAATTCGCGCAGTCATTCGCGGGTTCAAGTGTTGGCACCGATCATAGACGTTTGAAAGACCAACAACGCGATCTTGGCTATCTCCGTCTACACGCCAAACATCTCCTAGGCTATCTCAATTCGGCGCAGCTAACATTGTCGCGACAGACTTGGAATGAAGATGGCGATCGGATCCGCGGCAATGGTCGGCGCAGCCTGGAATTTTTCAAGTCCACGATGCTCGGTGCCGATGTGCAATTTTCTAGCCAATTCGATTACATCGATTTTGTTTACGGGTTTGATATCTACCGAGACGGCGTCGACAGCGGTCGTCGTGATTTCAATGCCAACGGCAGCCTGGACAGAATCAGGATACAAGGACCAGTCGGCGACAATTCCAAATATTTGCAACGCGGTGTGTATGTTCAAGGCATCGTCGAGCCACACGATCGCATCCGCTTGGAACTTGGCAGCCGCTACACAGAGGTATCCGCAACTATCGGGCGCTACGAGGACCCATTAACAAACCTACCGGCGAGATTCAGCGATACATGGGACGAATTTGTCCATTGTGCTCGCGCCAGCTTCGTGCTCGAGCGGGATCGGCAAACGACGGCGTGGATAGGCCTTAGCGAATCATTCCGTGCCCCCAATGTCGCCGACATCAGCCGTTTCGGCGCCAGCCGATCGACCGAACTCGAAGTTGCGGCGGTCTCGCTAGACCCCGAGAAATTTTTTACCGTTGAACTTGGACTACGTCGCGTTGGCTGGCCATTGGATTTCTCTGCGGTGGTATTTCATACCCGCATTCGCGATTACATCACCAGTACGCCAACCGGACGCATCGTTACGGATTTAACGGAAGTGAGTAAGCAAAATAGCGCGCGAGGATTCGTTCAAGGAATCGAATTGAGTGGATCGCGCGATTGGTCTAACGGACTTGGCGCCTGGGGTAATTTCACCTGGCTAGAAACCGAGCTCGAAACGGCCGCACTGACCGGTACACAACGCACGGTCGCCGAACCATTGAGCCGATCGATGCCGTTGACCATTAACTTCGGCTTCACGTGGGATACTCCCGATAGATCGTTTCGCGCAGCACTGGACGTGACAATTGCCGCCCAAGCCGACAACCTTAGTCGCGGTGATCGGGCAGATAGTCAGCGCATTCCGCCGGGTGGGACACCGGCTTATGAATTCGTTCGGTTTTCTTGCAACAAGCGTCTAAATGAAACATTCGATCTTGCGCTCGGCGTAAGCAATATCTTTGATACAACGTATCGGTCGCATGGCTCGGGAGTCAACGAGCCTGGCATTGGCGTCGATGTTCGACTGAGCGCTCAGTTCTAAATGCAATTCGCCTAGCAGGCTGTCGAACTCAAGACGGGCCCGCGGCGGTGGGATCGCGATCGTAATCATCGTTTATTGTCGTAAAATAGAGCAACTATTCGCCTTACATGAACGATGATTTGACCTCACTCTCCCGCCCGCATCACAACAATTCGCGAAATCCGACAAGCTACTAGTCCGGCGAGATCTCGATGATAAATCCGTCCGGCAACTCACGCTTTCCGTAGATAAAGTCACCGTTGATGTCCGCGACCCACAATTTGTCGCCGACAAATCGCAATGCCCAGGGGTTAATAAAACCGCTTGCGACTAGTTTCAATTGGCCGTCTGGGGTAAGGCGATGGACTTTGCCATCCGCCTTTAATGCTTGGCCAAGCGGTACCGGGATCTCATAAAACCCCACTTCCACAACGAATAGCTGGCCGGCATATTTACCGAAACTCGCGGGCGCAAAATCGAGACCACCGAACATAGTCTCGCCGTCCGCAACAGAATTATTGTCAATGGTACCGTCAGGCATAACCCTAAGTATCGCCGCGCCGCGCGCGTTAAATATCCCACCTCGGACAACCGTCACTAAAATTGATTGTCCGTCCAAGGCGAATCGCATGTACAACGGACCGCCGTGTTGTTCGGCATCGAATGTAACAAACGGCGCACAGCGTCCATCAGGGCTGACTTCATAGATCGTTCCATTCAAGGTCGTCACGGCATAAAGCTTGCCCTCGAATGGAGAGCCCGGCGGGCCGAACACTGCGTCAACCCCAATGCTGGATTTCTTCGTATCGATTCCTGGTAAGGTGCAAAAAATGCTGACCGCATAATCGTTGTCGGGTTCGATCCGTTGAATGATGTAGTTCTCGAGGCCGCCTTCAGCACCCACTTTAGGTTGCGATAAAGCGAATATTTGGCCCTCGTATGGACCAAAGCTAGCGGGCGCAATATCAAAACCTGCGCTGATTGGAGCCATCTTGTCGGCGTCAACGAGGACAGTGACCTTGCCGTCTTGGCTGATCGACAGCATCCGACTACCTTTGTCACCCTCTTCTTTGCCATCGTCGTTGAGCCATACTTCCTCGCCTTGCAGGTGCATTACCAGCGGGTCGTACATTTCGCCAGGGGGGACGAGTTCGTGAACCTTAAACCCGTCCGCAGCTTTTATATCGTGCGCCAACATTTTGTTTAGAACGCTTGTCATTTCGTCCTCGGCGGCAAGTGTTGCAACGACGCACGTCGCGAGCAAAATTCCACAGACTTTAATTGCAGTTTTATTCATGAAACCCCATTTCCTAAATGTATGAACTATTTGTTTGTGTCGGCAAGATCTTCAGCTGCCGCATCGCTTAGGCATTTGCGGATCGTCGCATAATGCATGCGCAACACGACCTCATGGTCTTGAAAATGGAACTCGCGAATCGTACCGTTATTCACGTTAGATTGGGCGCGTTCGAGCGTATTCAAATCCTCAATTAATAAATCACGTAACTCGACGAAAAAATACTCCTGAGAAAATCGTTCTGCAGCGTTTGACGGTTCTGGAAAGTAATACGTCATTTCGTATTGCGTTTCATCCACCGCCAACGGCCACATCTGATGAGTGAAGTAAGTGTTCGCGCCGATGGCGGTTAAAAAATTCGGAAAAAACACACTCACATCCACCGCCCAGTCCGGTGATCTCGACGGGTTCACGCCCTTTGGTAACGCCTCGCTTCGCGCCCGACCGCCTGTAATTGGATCACCGGCCGCATATTGATATCCGAGACCTTGAACAAATTTCGGTTGATAGTCCTTATTTCCCCACATCGACGCAGTCCGATGATTACCGTACTGCAGTGCGTCGATTAAATGTCCAAAGGGATTCGCCGGCCCCGCTAAGGTCGATCCAATCGATCGTTTATGCAAAAACGGGATATGGTAAATCTCGCAGAATGAGTCGACGACATTCTTCCAGTTCGATTTGATCTTGCAGGTAAACTGCGCCCGCGTCGTGCCGCGCCCAAACGGATAGCCGGCTAAGGCCTCTCCGAGTCCGCCTAAATATTCCGTCAGTGAGTGTCGCGGCTCAGGTGTTAGGCAAAAAAAGATGAATCCTTCCCAGACTTCGGTTGCCACAGGAATCAATCCCAACTGGTCACGCTCGATGTCGAAAAAGCTCTCTTCATCGGTTAAACCTTTGAGCTTGCCTTGTGTATCGTAGGACCAGCCGTGAAAGGAGCAAGTGAAATATTTACAATTGCCTTTAGCCTCTAGACAAACATGGTTTCCGCGATGGCGACACGCATTTTGGAATCCGCGCACTTGCCCGTCCTGGCCCCGAACAAAGATGAGAGACATGTCGAAGGTCGGGACATCGCGGACAAAAAAATCACCGTGAGACAGGATCTGCTCGACTCTGCCCGCGAATAGCCAGCCTTTACGAAAGATGTGCTCTTTCTCTTG
>JBLFWZ010000167.1:0-10186 GCA_047611905.1 Gammaproteobacteria bacterium
TCTTGCCGGCACTCAAAGAATAGCAGCAAAGGTCACTGGAGCGGGTTTACCCCATTATCTGGATGGACGCGGTGCATTACAAAATCAAAGAAGATGGCGTGATATCGGAAAAGCCAACGACACGCCGCTAGGACTGACACTCGAAGGTAAGAAGGAACTGATCGGGCTTTAATCTGTCGGAAAATGAAGGTGCTACCTACTCGGCTTTGACCTCCTGCGTCGCTCTACCTCCCCATCCCTGGGGTCGTGGTTAAGTGTCCTGACGGATGTCCAGAACCGAGGCGTTAACGATATTCTGATCGCTTGTGTTGACGGACTGACGGAATTTCCAGAAGCCATTGCGAGCCTCTATCCCCAAACTGAAATACAGCTTTGCATCATCCATCAAATACGCAACTCAATGAAATATGTGGCGTCGAAAAACCAGAAAGCCTTCATGGCGGATTTGAAACCTGTTTACCGTGCCAGCAGCAAAGAAAACGCCGAAGCAGCCCTCGATAAGTTAGACGAACAATGGGGTGATATTTATCCGCTTGTGATCAAATTCTGGCGACGGAAATGGATCCATTTATCCGCTTACTTTAAATACCCAGAGCCGATCAGGAAGATTATTTATACCACCAATGCGGTGGAAGCCGCCCATCGACAGTTTCGTAAATTGACCAAAACAAAAGGCGCCTTCCCGAATGAGAACAGCTTGTTGAAACTACTGTACGCAGGCATATTAAACGCCACTGAAAAGTGGCCGATGCCGATGCCGATGCCGAACTGGAACCAGGCACTGTCCCAGTTAGATATTTATTTCGAAGGCCGCTTAGACAACGTGCTGGATATTTAAATTAAACCTGACACGGAATTTTGAACGGCCTCTTTCGCTCAATGAAACATTGCCTTAACCTGGGGGCCAACGTGCTCCTTGACCGCATCTTCCTTGAGCTCTCGCCCCGGTCAATACTGTCTGCGGCAGGATTGCGCAACGCTATGTTCCAATTGAGGTAGAATTTCTTTCGAGAACGCTGAATGATCGCGAAGCAGTCTCAATTCGGAAACCGTTTGTGAGCGAAGATAATGGATGCCTTGATCGTTCTGACTGAAGTCATAGTTGCCTTCGTAGCGTTCTCCTCAATTGTTGCCTCAATTAAACTTTCAATCGGCAGCGCACTTTCACCACTGCAGCGGCTGCTCATACACTTTTTTACTGAAAGCGGTATGTTGGCAGCATCGGTTTGTCTCTTGCCGTTAGTTCTTTGGGGGTTCTGGCAGGATGAAGCACTTGTTACGAGGATAACGTGTGCTTACACATTTGCTACGTCTCTTTCTTACCTCGTTTGGTACATGCGACGGCGAATTCAAATAGAGGCACCAACTCCGTTAGCAAGCGCAGCCATCATGGTCGGCTGGTTCTTGTAACAGCCCGTTTTACTTTTGACCGCTTTGGGAATGTTTTGGGAACCGAAACTAGCAATTGTCGCCGCCGTTGGGTACTGGTCGATAACTGGCAGTACAATCGTATTCGTCACATTTCTTAAATCGTTTGTCGATGAGGAAAATGTCGGATGACTGATTGCTCCGACTGGACCATACAGCGTCTTCGTTGGGCTTCTACTTCGCCCCATGCGCGATTATACCGGCGCACAATGCCTGCCTTAATTAGCTAATTCGAGGGGCCACTAAAACCGCCAAGGTCCTTAACGGAATGGTTACCGCGTCACACGGGAGTTAGGCAACCGTCGCTGTTGTACCCGCAAGGGTCAGTCGGGCAGACTCCGTAAGGCTTAGATTCATCTAGTTATTCGTTTGATGATCGTCAATCGAAAGCGTTTTCCTTCCATAGCTAAGGGCACACTGGTTGTGATTTTAGTAAAACACGCAGTACCTTCGAGAGCTAGGATGTTGATATGTATGACGGATGAAAATTAATTCGGAGTTTAAACCCCCTGATTGACATGAGGCAGCACAGGCCGTGGTTCATTGCCACCAAGGCCAACTCAACAAGGGGGCTATATGCCCCGTAAACTCGACCCGATGAAATAGAGGAGAAGACAATGAGCGAAAAATTGGATCAGGCGAAACTTTTTTTCGATGCTTGCGAGACAGGGAAGGGATGGGATGACTGTAAAGCATACTGCCACCCGGCTGCCTCATTCTCTGCGCAACCCGGTGTCCTGTCGGATAGCGATACGCTCGAAGGTTATAGCGAATGGATGAAGAACCTATTGACGCCCGTGCCGGATGGTCACTACGAATTGAAGTTCATGGCTGAAGATAAAGAACGTGATTGCGTAGCGGCATTCGCCGTGTTTCACGGAACGCAAACCGGACCCGGCGGACCCGGTGAACCGACGGGACGCACAGTGGCGGCAGATTATGTGTACTCAATGGAGTTCGATGGCGATCGGATAAAGCACGTTATCAAGATTTGGAATGACACGATCAGCCTCCAGCAACTCGGCTGGGCTTGAGAACCGAGCA
The DNA here is from genome assembly GCA_047611905.1 of Gammaproteobacteria bacterium. Lineage (GTDB taxonomy): Bacteria > Pseudomonadota > Gammaproteobacteria > UBA11873. The sequence continues at coordinate 2,473 of JBLFWZ010000167.1, forward strand.
CCTACAGTGCGACCGGGTTGATGCTCTGTACAGATGCCACCCATAACACGTTCAACCTGATCGTTGACACTGTCGTCCCTGCGTTAACGTTCCAGTCGTCGTCGCCAGTTGCGGATTAGTTAACTCGACGGTCCGAAGTCGGCCGGTTTTACTCAGTCGCTTAATAGCCCTGTACGTCGGCTATGCGGTGGTACATCGGACCGTGGAACGCCCCAGCTCTTTGCCTGTTGACGACCGAGTCGGTGTGAAAAAAAAACGAAATTAGAAAGTGAGGATTGAGTCGCACTGATGGAACCGCTAGCACCTACTGATCTCAAATTCTCTTGTTTGCGATCAGGAAAGTGGGAAATATGTTCGCCAACTATGCGAATTTTTGTGTTCTCACAGAGACTTGAACCTAAGCCTCCTATTGCATCGCACAGCACCATGGGCCGATATAACGCGCACCTCCCGGTGAAATTCCCCGGAGCTGCTCACCGGCAAAACGGGACTTTTCGATTAGTAAAATGATTTATGAGATAGTGGACACCGAGTCGGTGGCCGATCGATGTATCGGAAGCGTTCTCGATTGTTCTACGCTGGAATTACGAGTTGAAACTAACTTAAGGCCCTTGTAGAAGGGGAAGCATAGATGAGAACCGCACTTTTGATAGCTGCAAGTTTGTTGGCAATGCCAGCATTTGCCAGAATTGTTGTCACGTCCGGTGACGTCATTGTTCTGTCAACCCCTCCCGCAAATGTAGGGGACGATGTACTCGAAAGTAATGACCAAATTTTTATGTTCTTGGAAGCGCAGAACATTGCACTAAGCGGCGACTTAGACGTTGACTCCACCCTTCCGGGAACAGCCCTGACACCGGGTGCCGTGGGATCAGGGACAATCGTGAATAGCTATTTCGTTCATTTCGAATGGCGTCGGGAATGGTGTTCAGAGTGCCAGCGGGTCGGTGATATTCGACAGCACAATCCTTGGGGTAATTTCCACCGATGGATTACTCGACATCAGCGACTCCATAGTCGGAAACCCCGGAACTCTGTACCCCACGGGTCTTTTATTTCGTGGCTCCGTCGGCGCGGAGGATGCGGATGGCCCAGAGATTAGGACCGACTTGCGGGTGCTAACCTTCAATTTTGAAATAGGCACTGTGGTTGACCAGATACGCGTTATTACCGTGCCAGTGCCCGTTCCCGCAGCAGTTTGGATGTTTGGCTCCGCAATCGGTTTGCTTGGTTGGTCGAGCCGTAGGGCAGCGTAACTTTATTCGTCTAAATTCCAGTAGAAACCCGATTTTGCACGGGTTTTCTTTTCACGCAAACGACCGTTATCGGCCGACTACTGTCGAATCTAGGCACCTCAGCGAATGTCTGTGGGCGCAGCAAGCGGCCGGTTGCGTGACGTTGATCGGTGAGTAAATACGCCACCCATTTCGAACCTTCGGCAATCGCTAATATGCCTACCACACCGGAAATTCACAATGAATTGAAGTGACGAAGTTGACGAGGCCTAACAGCAACCCCTTTGCTCAACGGCACCGTGTATCCGTACAAGTGTCTAACGCTAGAACAATTGATAAGGTGGTCGCAACAATGTGGACGCCAGTATGGAGGCCGTTGTTCAATGGATCTGACCCTTGGTCGCGGTCTAAACAACACTCGTGGAATTCATACGTTAGTGCTGTCAGTCGGCGCGCCTCGGTGCCAGATTCATGTCGGCCAGGGCGTTCCTCAGGGCCGCGAAAACTCCCAACTCATCGAGCAGATAGTATTGGACCTTCATCGTCAGCGCGCTACCGAAGATGATGGACACCAGAGCCATCAGAGAGCCCAGCGCAAGCGTGGACATGCCCGTGATGCCCTGTCCGATGGTGCAGCCCATGGCCAAAACGCCGCCGAATCCCATTAGCGCCCCGCCCAGGATGTGGCGCACCATGTCACTACGTTCGACAAACGTCTCGATACGAAACTTTCCCGCGCAGACCGCGTAGATGAATGACCCCACAATAACGCCGCCGACTGCCGCGACCCCGAAACTGATCGTGGACCCGGTAAATGTCATCAGGTACTGGAGGGCCTCCCCTGTTGGCCCGACAAATGTCCAGGACTCCAGGCGAACCGGCTCGAATTCGTCGAATCCGACGACCCCTGTCACATACCAGCCGGCGGGGACGATCAATCCTATGACAATGCCAGCGACTACGTCATTAATGCTGCCCCGGAAAGAGGCGTTCCAGAACGCGTAAGCGATCAGTCCCCCGCCGATCAACGCTGCGACAATCCGATTGACCACGACCGGGCTTTCGAGCCCCGCGACGGCGCTGAGCAAAGTGTCGATCCCTTGATCGGCCGCGCCCAACCCGCGCAGATCGATATCAGCCGCTTGGATCAAGTCGACCCGCACCGGCGCCAACAGTCCGCGCATCGTCATATAGGCAGTCAGCCCAAGAAATACGATGACCACTAGCGATTTGAGGTTTCCACCGCCAGCACGAACCAGCGTGCGTTGGCCACAGCCCGATGCCAGCGTCATGCCGACTCCGAAAAGCCCACCCCCGAGCAGATAACCCAACCACCGGAAGTCGGCAGCCAAATAGCTCGTCTCGCTCAGATTCACGAGGCCCAACGTGTGCAGGCCCTGACTAAAAAGGATCGAGATGCCGACGGCAAGTAACCAGGCGCGAAGGCGATTCTTGTCGCCGAAATTAACCCAATCGGCGATGGCGCCCATTGCGCAGAAATTCGTCTTATTCGCGACCGCACCGAACAGAGCGCCGGTCATGAACGCCAGCGTCGCGACTTTGTGGATGGCGGACCACTCCATTCGTCACTCCAGTGTCGTCTCGACCAAATCAGACTTTCCGTTTACGTCCTCCCAATTGACCGAGAACCTATCACCGGGAGCGGCGCCGGCAAAACTGAATCTGAAATAAGGGTTTTTTGCAACCGAGGTGCCGCAGTTGGCGAGCAAAACAGGCCTATCGTTGAGCGCGAACGACATTTGCGTTATGTGGTGCCGCGGCACGAGCTCATCGGAATCAGGATCTTTCCTGGCGCCGGTTTCCATTGGATGGACCACCAGGCACTTGACCTCCGCGACGTCGCCTCTGAGTTTAATCTTCAGTTTGATAGTATCGCTCATGTTCTCGACCTGAGCGCGCTCAGGCGCAGCCTCCCACAGTAACTGTCACATTCCTGACGCTGCTAAACAGGCCTGCCGGGGTTTGCACAACGGCCATTACCGTCGAGCTTCCCTCCATTTTGATACGGCAATCTATCGCGGGGATCGTTCCCTCCAGGATTTCAAACGTTGCGGCCAGCGGGCGCGGGTTCTTTTCAACCACTATGCTGATGGAGCGGACGTCTTCTAATGTTGTCTGGATCGATATCGGCACGACCGTACCGTTTTCGGCAACTAGCGGCGCCGACAGGTGAACCAGATCGGACGGCGACGTACGGTCCGTACCATACAGGCTGACAAGCGCCTCGCCCGCCGCGTCCCATTCGAATGCTTTCTTCGGCCATGAGGCGGCGCGCAAAAATGCCGGCAGGCCCATCAGCGCAAGCAGCGCGAAACCGGTTTCAAGGATTGTTCTTCTGCGTACTCGCATCGATTTTTCTCTCGTCCGCAGTGTCAACGGCGGCTGGCGACTAGGAATATTTTCGCATAGTTTTGTTCTGTCCGGGCATTCAGTCGACCGCATCTGCTAATTAGCCGAATCAGACGAAATCTCTCGGCCCTGCTACTCTTAAACTCTTAAACCGTCCGGAAAATCGCAACGGGGGATTACTACCATGCGAAGACCATTCCACGCCTTGATCATCACAACGGCTGCCCTGGTGGGCCTCGCGATTCATCCCGCGATAGGCGCCGAGGAACTCAGCCGCGGCGCCATGCTCAGCGCATCCTGCGCCGGCTGCCACGGAAGCGATGGGCGAAGCCCCGGCGCGATCCCGGACATTTCAGGGAAGACGGCGGAGTTCATTCGTGTGTCGCTGGAGGGTTTTCGTTCCGGTAAGCGCAAGTCAACAGTGATGGGGCGGCACGCGAAGGGTTATTCGGTTGAAGAAATTATGCTCATCGCCGACTACCTTGGCCAGTAGAAATGAGGAACGGGGAGAAGCAGTCATGAGCGATCTAACACGCAGACATTTCATCCAAATGATGGGTGGCGCCGGCGCAATGTCGACTATTACGGCGTGGCCGATGGTCGCCAGCGGCGGGCAGTCCGAAGGACGCGTCGTAATCATCGGTGGCGGGTTCGGCGGGGCTACTTGTGCGAAGTATCTGCGCCAGCTAGCCCCGGCGGTAAAGGTCACGTTGATCGAGCGCGACCAAGAGTTCATTACCTGCCCGTTCAGCAATGCCGTTCTGGGAGGTCTGTACGATATCGACTTCATCACCCGTGGCTATGACGCGTTGAGGGATAAGCACGGCGTCGAGGTGATCCACAACAGTGCCACCGCCATCGACCCCACGGCTAAAACGGTGAAACTGGAGACCGGGACCACGTTGCACTACGACCGGCTAGTCGTATCCCCGGGCATCGATTTTCAGTGGGGGGCAATCGAAGGTTATGACGAAGCTGCCAGTACGCGGATGCCTCATGCCTGGAAAGCTGGGCCACAAACACTGCTGTTGCGCAGCCAGCTCGAGGCCATGCCGGACGGCGGGGTCGTCATTATAGCGGCACCGCGCAACCCATTCCGGTGCCCGCCGGGGCCGTATGAACGGGCCAGCATGATCGCCCACTACCTCAAACAGGCCAAGCCCAAGTCGAAAATTCGGATCTTCGATGCGAAGGACAAGTTCTCAAAGCAGCCTCTGTTCCAACAAGGCTGGGAGGCGCTTTATCCCGGAATGATTGAGTGGATCCCCGAATCCGAAGGCGGGGCCATCGAGGCCGTGGATGTGAAGTCCATGGCCGTTCACCCGACGTTCGGCAATCCGCAGAAAGGCGACGTGATCAATATTATCCCTCCGCAGAAAGCAGGTGCGATAGCACAGATCGCAGGCCTCGCGGGCGAAGGTGACTGGTGTGCGGTCGACCAGCGGACTTTCGAATCTACAGTGCACAAGGACGTCTACGTCATCGGTGATGCCGCGATAGCCAACCCGATGCCGAAGTCTGGCTTCGCCGCTAGTAGCCAGGGTAAGGTTTGCGCCGCCGCACTCGCAGCGAGCCTGTCCGGTCAGGAGATGCCGGAACCCTCATACGTCAACACGTGTTACAGCCTGGTCGGCCCAGAATACGGTATTTCAGTAGCAGGGGTGTACCGAATCGGAGATAAAGGCATTTTCTCCGTCGAGGGTGCCGGCGGGGTCAGTCCCAAGGATGCAGACACCTCATTCCGCGGTGACGAGGCACGCTATGCGGTGGGTTGGTATCAAAGCATCACCTCAGACATATGGGGGTAAGATCCTGGCCGGCGCTCCATGTCGTTACGCCGGCATCGCGCGTTTAATGATTGCGTACCAGTAAATTGACAAGATCGTTCTGAGTCACCTGCACACCGGCGTGGTGACATCAGAGTCGGAGTTTAAGAACCTACAGATTGTAGATTGCTTGATCCGTAACGCACCCTAGACGTCGCGTTTTACCTTTCGAATGGCAGTTCCTGGCCGTTAGGACTAGGTCCCTTGGACCGCTCTGAGTGTCGGTTCCGTGGAAGTACTACGGACCGTCGTTTGTCGTCGTTGTATGCAAAAATCGACCTATAAGAGACCCTCGATGTCTTGACCTTATGATGTTCACGTTTCAATATGGGGCAGCAAAGCGGGGTCTCGTTTCCCGGAAAACACCGTTTTGCCAGCATTTTGTAAGGGATTGAATCTAGAAACGATTTTATCCAACCCACTGAAAGATAAAACTCGGATATCAAGACCGTGAGGGTCTCGCTATTCGTCTGTTAGGCGTCACGGCGAGTCAGATATGTCTTCAATAAATCCAGACGCTTTATCAGCTCTTACTGACGTTGCGAATGTGACCGCAACATACGGCAGTCTCTGGCTTTCGATTACGTTTGCTTACCTTACGGTCGCATATTTGATTGGCACTAAAATGTCTCGATTTCAGTATTTGGCGGTCAGCGCTCTGTACACAGCTAGCGCTGCTATTTTTGGGGGAGCAGCGCTGGCGCATGCCCACGCTTTCTTTCTAACGCTTGAAATCGCAAATACAATCTACGATCAAGTATGGCTATTCAGCGGCAACTCCGATCTATGGTTTACGTGTTCATCCTTTTTCTTGATTGGCGGAACCGTTGTGGCCTTGTATTTTATGTATAACGTTCGCATCTCAGAAAGCAAAAGAGACCGAAATGGCGCCGCCTAACCAAGCGATTAACAGTGACGCTTGACAGTATCCTTCTTGCGCTGTCGCTCCAGTCGGCTACTATCAAGCGCACGTTATTGCGACGTTAGGTATCGCAGAATGCCGAGATACGCGCCTATGAAACTTTCCAGGGAAATCGAACCTTACGTTCTTGAGTCGCTAGCTGAGCAGAAAGATCATTTAGCGGCTGGTGACTACTCGCAATCATTTCTCAGTCTCGAAAATGCTCACGTGACCGGACAACAATCAACGAAATGGCACACCATAGTTCTCTTGGAGATGCTTAGGTGGGCGTTTCACCAGAAAAATTTAAAAGAACTCTTCGGCCAACTACTTAGAGCATTTGGTGCATTCACTAAAACAGTCTTCGGTCTGGTCCCGAGTGGTAATACGGGTGGCGCCAATGTCAGTCCTTTTAAGTCCATGCCAATATCTATCAAAAACCAAGCGATGTTGGATCGCACCAAAACACGCAATGCCTAACCAGTTGGTCCAACTGACCCTGTACAGCGTCGTCCTTACGCTGCCGCTCCAGTGCGGCGCGTCAAACGGCAGGCTAGCGCGGCGTTAGGCGGCTTGGAGAACTTTGCGTGAGCTGGGAAGTCGTTGGTGCCGCAGGAAATGTCATTGGCGCATTCGCCGTCGTCGTATCGATCGTTTTTCTCGCTATCGAAGTGCGCCACAACACGGCTTCTAATCGGCTAGCCGCTGAAAAAGACATTGCGAACGCAATTACTACCTAAATATTCCTTTCTACCGCATCAACGCGGCTCCCGTATATTTACTTGAGGGGTACCGAAGACCCGTCACAGTTAACACCAGAAGAGGGAGAACAATTCACCTTCTATGTCATGGGTTTTTTGCGTCTGGTACAAGATGCTTATGATCGATACCAGGAAGGAAATATTAGTCACCGGACGTGGGAATCTATCGAGCTGCTATTAATGGCGCATTTGAGTTCTAAAGGTATGAAGGCGCCGTCTGACCAGTTACAGCGTGCTTTTTATATGCAGCTAGGATTTGTCGCATATAAAATGCTCGCCATAACGGGCAGGCTATCCCAACGTTAGATAGCTACAGAAATTATCAGCAGAGGAAATGATATGAAGATTAGAACAATCGCAATTGTTACACTCATACTCGGCGGAGCCATTCCTACCGTAGTAAACGCCGATTCGGTATTGAAACAAATCGATGCTGCGAACAAGGCGTTCGCTAAGGGCATCGTCGCAGGCGACGTGGATTATCTCGTCAACGACTACACTGACGACGCCTGCATCATCGCTCCGAAAGCGCCGCTAGCGTGTGGGAAGGGATCTATTCGGTCATTTTGGACGTCTGTTGTCGCGTCGAGTCCCAAGAACGTAGAATTAATTACGCATAAC
>JBLFWZ010000168.1:0-10153 GCA_047611905.1 Gammaproteobacteria bacterium
GGCCGGTAAACCGCATCCGAAAGTTCAACAACGGATAGACAGCATCGGTATCGATAATTTCGAATTCGCCGCAAGCACCGTCGTGTTCTGGGATTTGTTTGGTAAGACTGGGGTGCCTATCCGCATGACTATTTCTGAAATGGGCCCCCTGCTCCTTTCTAGACTTATGGCTCTGAACGAAACTCAAACCGGGGTTCTGTATGGCGTCTTCCGGATTGCCGATGACAACGGTTTGTTGCTCCTCGATTTAAAAGACCTTCGCGCGATGCTCCTCTGGGTTGGTGAGAACGCGAAGACCCTAAAACTCGAGTACGGCAATATGAGCGGAGCAAGCATTGGCGCCATTCAACGTCGCCTCCTAACCCTGGAGGAGCAAGGCGCGGCGAAGGTATTTGGCGAACCCGCGCTAGACATCAAAGACTTCATGGCGCTCGACGAGAATGGCAACGGAATCATTAACATTCTCGATGCGACGAAACTGATTGCCGAGGCGCCGGACCTCTACGCTTGTTTTCTATTTTGGCTGTTGTCCGAACTTTTCGAGGAACTTCCCGAACAAGGTGATAGCGATGTGCCGAAATTCGTGATGTTTTTCGACGAGGCACATTTGCTCTTCAGCCAAGCGCCACGCTCGCTGCTGGATAAGATAGAACAAGTGGTTCGATTGATTCGTTCGAAAGGCGTGGGCGTGTATTTCGTCACCCAAAGCCCGCTCGATATTCCGGAAGCTGTACTGGGACAGCTCGGCTTAAAGATCCAGCACGCACTGCGCGCATTCACCCCTAAGGATCGCCGCGCCGTGCAGCTAATCGCGGAATCCTTCCGGCCTAATCCAGATCTCAATACCGAACAGGTGATAACCGAACTCGGGACGGGCGAGGCGTTGGTCTCAGCACTGGAGGAAAAAGGGAATCCAAGCCCCGTTGAGAGAACCTTAATTTGCCCGCCAACGTCTCAAATTGGTCAGATCACCAAGGCGTTGCGAAATCAGATCATTGCCTCATCGGATGTACTCGAGCGCTACAGCGTTGCCATCGATCGAGACTCGGCCTACGAAAACCTGAAGGCCCGTGCCGAGGCTAAGGAAACGCGAGTCGAAGAAATCGAAAAAACCAATAAAGCTAAACCCAAGCGTTCGAGCAATCGTCAATCGATCGGCGAAGCCATGGCGAAAAGCGTGGCACGAGCCATTGGCAGTAATATTGGGCGGCAGCTAGTGCGCGGAATTATGGGTTCCTTGTTCGGTAAAGGGAGATAACATCAGCGCTGCTAGTTTAGGAAAGTAGATGAGCCTCTAGTAATTTCGCTGCGATTCTATAGGTTGTCTATGGCAATCGATAAACTCGGCGCAGACCGGCGTCGATTCGCCATATCGGAGTATGGCGTTGGTGAAGCCGGACCTACGTAAGCACCCTGAATTGCATCGCAACCCAGTTCCCGGAACCATTTCGCTTCGGCTGCTGTGCTCACGTTAAATATGGTCGTCTCGATGCCCATGCTGTGCGCCATCGCAATTATCGCCCGCCCCATCGATCGATTGCCGTCGACGGCATGCACACTCTGAACGAATTTTCGGTCAAGCTTAATCCGCCACACCGGTAGTTCGCACAAATCAGTTAAGGATGAATAGCCGGTTCCGAAGCGATCCAAAACGATATGCACGCCGAGATCGTGGAGTCGCTGGAGATTCTTTCGGCATTGGGCGTCCTTTAATACTTCAGTAGTATCTGAAAATTCGAGTTCGAGGACGCCTTTCTGGCAATCGTAGCGTCTAAATAATTCCGCCACTTGAACGACGAAATTAGGTTGTTGCAGCTGCGACACGGAAACGTCCACGCAAACTTTCTGATTGGCCGGAACCTTCCAGCGCTGTTCAGCGATCGTGGCGCAGGCATTGTCGAGGATCCAAAACCCGAGTTCGCAGATCAAATTACTACTTTCTGCTACGGCGAAGAATTCGTTGGATGCAATATCTCCTTCACGATGAGGCCAGCGCACGGTGATCTCGTTGGCGGTTACTCTCCCCGAATTTGATCCCGCTATCGGCGAGTACAAAATTTCCAACTCGTTTTTTCTAATTGCCCGGTGCAGTTCGCTTTCAACCCATTGACGACGTTGAATTGCATCATTGAGTGCCGCCGTCGCAAAGCGGTACTGATTACCCGGTGCACCTTTAGCCTCGTACATCGCCGCGTCTGCAAGACGCATCAAATCGGATTGATTGCTCCCCTCATTGGGATACGACGCAATGCCGATGCTGGCGCCGATATTGACCTCCTGCACCCCAACGTCGATTGGTTGCGAGAGAATATTCAGGAACCGCTCGGCGACGAGTGCCGAATCTTTGCAGTCATCTAGATTACTTAATAAAAGTACGAATTCATCACCACCGAGTCGCGCCGCAACCACGTCGCCAGATCGGTCTACGTTCGTACCGCTATCCGCCGCACGTAGATCCTGCAACAGCCGTCGTCCTACTATCTGCAGGAGCCTGTCGCCGACATCGTGACCTAAAGAGTCATTGACTCGCTTAAACCCATCGAGATCGATGAACATCAGCGCGAGAACAGATCTCGAGCGTTTTGCGTCTCTCAGCTTTTGCCGAAATAAAAATTCAAAACCCGCCCGATTCGGCAAGCCGGTTACCAAATCGGTAAAGGCCAGCTTCTCAGTTCTTTCGCGATCCGATTCACGAATATTTACGTGCGTTAACTGAACGCCAACGTGGGTCAGTAAGGTTGAGGTTTGATCATCCAAAACGATGGGCGTGTCGCTGAAAAATTCCAACACTAGGCCTACCGTCCCGTCAATTTCGATCGGCCACGCGAGGATGCTACACATCGCGTTTTGTGAGTCGTCGGCAAAGCGCGGGTCGTCACCGAGATCGACAATCGGCGCCGCTGTTGCAAGCGCCTGGCTAGCACTTATGTTTGCAGCGCTCGGCGTTTGACCCGCAACCGAATCGAGTATTTGCGCAACACGGCTGTCTGGAGCCGCAAAGAATTGACCGGAACTAATGAGCCCGCCGTCATCGTCTACTCGCCATAGCTGGGCCGCATGCCATTGCTTTGCTTCACAAAGTAACGTCAAACAGAACGACGCCGCCTGATCAAATCCCAGACTTCCGTTGGCAGCAATCGCCGATTCGGCCAAAAACCTCGCCATGAATCCGTCGCATTCCGATTTGGCCAAGCTCGCACTCAATTGTCCTTCTAGAATTGTTTGGCGCGTAACCCAAACGGTGAATAGCAAACCAACAGTAATTGCGAGCGTTAGACAGTATAACAGTGCAGCGAGATCGACGAATTGTTGCGGGACGATCGACTCCGGAATGGTGCCGTATTGGTCATAGACGAAATAAAACCCAGCACACAAAGAACCAACAAAAATCCACAGCCAGCCATCCTTCCAGCCGACGATTAATGTAGAGGCAACGGCAGGGACAATGAAAAATGCGATTGCCGGAGACGCAATACCGCCGCAAAACCAATTTACGAAAGCGATAACCACTAATGTGAATCCACAACACGCTCGAGTTGTGCTCACAAAGCGCTGGGTTTGTTTGAAATAGAGATACGCGAGCGTGTAGGCGACCCCGGCACCTGCGTGAACGAATGCCAGCGTTTGGGAAAATAGCGCGTAGAACACCGCGCACCCCATCGAAGTCAGTGAAGCAAGCACGAGTGCAATCCGGATGGTATCCGCGCTTACCAGTTTACTCGGACTTGAATTGCGTACATCAGACGATTGCTCTGGTGCTACAAAAAGCCGCTTAAAGAATTCCGTAATCATCTCCAGTACCACTACCGACAGACGTTCGACCGGATATCGCACCGCGCTGTTTTTCGACAGGAAAAATCAACTTAAGCTCATTACGCGTGTGATAGTTCTAAAATCGGCCGGTCTGTCCGCGACGGTGGTGGCACCGTGTGCGCAATCTAATATTGCGCACGCTCGTAGCCACAACGCCGCTCGCGCCAGCTTTATAAGCAAATTCGAAGCTCCCTCCTCCATTGGGCAACGTTACGTAGTCCCATACTTCTCAGCACTTCGCGTCGATGCGCTGCTTACGCAAATCCGCACATAATGACTGTTGCGCGGCCGCGGGTAATGTAGCGACCGCCTCTCATCTTCTATACTCGGCACTCATGGGATTTACTTGAGTGAATCTTCGCTAGCGGCGAATCCGCTGTCTGTCGATGCCAAAGCTGAATCAATTAACCACGTGTCCGAGCAAAACAGCCGAAAATACGACGTCGTCATCATCGGCGGCGGTGCAGCCGGGCTCATGTGTGCGCTAACGGCCGGGCAACGCGGACGCCGCGTGTTGATTGTTGAAGGTAGCAACAAAATCGGCAAAAAAATCTTAATGTCCGGCGGTGGTAGATGTAATTTCACGAATCTAGTCGTTGAGCCCGACAACTACTTGTCAGCGAACGCGCATTTCTGCAAATCAGCCTTAAGCCGTTATTCGCAATGGGATTTTATTTCGCTGGTTGAAAAGCACAGGATCCCGTACCACGAAAGAAACCATGGCCAATTGTTCTGTGACGAATCGTCAAAACTCATTCTGAAGTTGCTACTGGACGAATGCCGGGAAGCGGCTGTTGATATCAAGACCGATTGCCAGGTCGACAGCATCGTTCATTCGGCAGGCGGGCAGTCGCGATTCAAAACCCGCTGCGCTTCGGAGACCTACGAGAGCGAGTCACTCGTTATCGCAACCGGTGCGCTATCGATTCCGAAAATGGGCGCTACGGGATTCGCGTTTAAGATCGCCGAGCAATTCGGAATTAAAGTGTTGCCCACTCGCGCCGGCCTAGTGCCGTTCGTACTTGACGGACCGTTCGGTGCGATGTGCGAACGTCTCGCTGGCGTGTCGGTCGAAACGGAAATGCATATCCAGCCTGTTCACTCCAGTTCGCCGACAGCATTCCGTGAACAATTACTATTCACGCATCGGGGTTTGAGCGGTCCCGTCGCGCTGCAATTGTCAAATTATTGGACAGAATCCACCCCTATCGAGCTCGATTTATTTCCTGATGTAGACATAGAAGATTGGTTAATCAACGCGAAGAGTCAGCGTCCCAACATATTGCTGAGAACTTTGATTGGTGAGATTTTGCCAAAAACTTTATGCCTGGCAATGGAGCATTTTTTCTGGCCGAGCAATGCCGAGTTAAGTTTGCGTAACTGGTCGAACGACGCACTAAAATCCGTCTGTTCTAAACTTCGGCGCTGGCAGGTTCTGCCGGCTGGCACTGAAGGCTACCGCACGGCGGAGGTAACGGTCGGGGGTGTCGATTCGCAGGAGTTGTCTTCTAAGACCATGCAAAGCAACCGTCATAGTGGCCTGTATTTCGTGGGTGAGGCAATTGATGTGACGGGCCAGCTCGGCGGATATAACTTTCAATGGGCATGGGCGTCGGGTTACGCCGCCGGCCGCGATGCCTGATTTTGCTCGATAATGTCGCTGCAACGACTAACACCTGGCGGACAGTGCATGTTGCAGATATCGAGCTGGAAAGCTAGGGTCGTGTGAATACACGGTTTTCAGCAATTCGGCACCACTGGCCCGAGCCCAAGCGATTAAATTAGTTATGCAAAATCTCACCAAGAAAATCATGATTGCGATGTTTCTAGGCGCACTGGTCGGCATCGCAATTAACGGTTGGTTCAACGACGTTGCCGTGGTCGATCGGTTTCTTACCAATGGGCTGTTTTATGTCCTCGGCGCGATATTTGTCGCCTCACTCAAAATGCTAGTGGTTCCGCTAGTGTTCGTCTCGCTGGTTGGAGGTGTCACTTCGCTGGGAAGTTTAAGTGCACTAGGACGGATGAGCGTAAAGGCAATTGCGCTTTATTTAACCACAACAATGATTGCGGTATCGATTGCACTCACCCTAGCCGTATCGATCGGACCTGGAGCGGACTTCGATGCCGGAACACAAAGCACCACCTATGTCGGCAAAGAAGCACCGCCATTGGCGGAGGTATTGATCAACATGGTGCCATCCAACCCAATTCAGGCGATGGCGTCCGGCAACATGTTGCAAATAATTCTGTTCGCGCTCCTTTTCGGCATTGCCATCACCATGGCCGGTGAACGCGGCACGCATGTGCTCAACTTGTTTCGAGATCTCGACGTTGTCGTCATGAAAATGGTCGAAATCATCATGCGCTTGGCACCCTATGGCGTGTTTGCCTTGATCGCGCGGACGTTTGCCACCCAAGGGATGGAATTAATCCTGCCGTTGCTCAGTTATTTTCTGACCCTAAGCGCCGCACTAGCCATTCACGCGCTCATTGTCTACCCCTTGATTTTGAAATCATTGGCCAACCTAAACCCACTGGTGTTTCTACGCAAAATGCGCGATCCAGCGACGTTCGCCTTTTCGACGGCGAGCAGCGCCGCAACAATTCCTATAAGCCTGCGCACTGCGGAATCAAAGATGGGCGTCAATAATTCCGTCGCATCATTCACGATCCCGCTGGGAGCGACTATCAACATGGATGGAACGGCCATCATGCAGGGCGTCGCGACCGTCTTCATCGCAAATGTTTTTAACTACGACCTCGGCTTGACCGATTATCTGATGGTTGTAATCACGGCGACGTTAGCCTCGATCGGTACCGCTGCCGTACCGGGTGTCGGATTAATTATGCTAACGATGGTGCTCAATCAAGTAGGACTCCCGGTTGAAGGAATCGCATTAATTATCGGCGTCGATCGGATCCTCGATATGATGCGCACGGCTTGTAACGTAACCGGTGATTGCGCCATCACTTGCGTCATTGCGAAAAGCGAAGGCGCGCTAGACCTCGCGACGTTTAACGATCCAGCCGCAGGTGCTATGGAGACTCGCTAGGCGCAAATTGCGATGGCATAGAAGTGGTGCAAGCCTATTTGCCAGTCCACTGGGGCGGGCGTTTTTCGGCGAACGCGCTGGCCCCTTCGATACGGTCGGCGGATGTGTAGCACGCGTTAAACGCAGGGTAATTCTTCTGGTTTGCCATAGCCGCTGCAAGACTCGTCTCGTCTAGTCCTAACATGACGGATTGCTTGGACGCGCGTGTGGCTAAAGGTGCGCATTTTATGATTTTTTCGCACCAGGTATTGACCGTCGCGTCCAAATCGTCGTGATCGACAAGTTCCGTGATAATCCCCATTGAGTGGGCCGCGGCCGCATCGATAATGTCCCCAGTCAAGATCAAGCCCATCGCCTGTTTCAATCCGACTTGGCGCGCCAACCGGTGCACGCCCCCACCTAGCGCAATTGCGCCGACGTGCGGTTCGGGTAAGCCAAATCTGGAACGACCGGTTGCAATCAAAATGTCGCACGCCAGCGCCACCTCAAAACCACCCCCCACCGCGACACCATCGACTGCGGCAATTAAAGGCTTCGCGAGATCGAATCGTTCGATGAGACCGGCGTAACCGCTTTTAGGATAAACGTGCGGCGTTCCGCGTTTCGCAATCGACTTTAGATCGCTGCCAGCACAGAAAGCGCGCTCACCTGCGCCGGAGATCACGCAGAGATACTGGTCGTCGTCTGTTGAGAAATCGTCAAACGCGGACTCCAGCTCATCATGCATAAGCTGGTTGATCGAGTTCAACACCTGTGGGCGGTTTAGCACGACTCGAGTAATATGATTCGCCGTAGTTACACTGATTGTTTCGTAGTTCATTTTGATACTCCTCAATCGCGGTGCCGAGGCATTCGCTCGATCGATATAAATGTTTTGAGGCGAATTCTAGCGCGCAACACAAGCTACAATGTCGAACCTGGATATTTCTCTTACTGTCGTACCGTTTCGCGAGTGCCATTTGGCGTCAATATTTCACAAGAATCAAGATAAGCGCCGCGGCCAGCCATGAGCCTTCCGATCATGTTCTGGCTGTTAGTCGTCGCTGGTATGCTTGGCGGTGCTACGCTGGGACTCCGTTATGGCCGGTCTGTGGTCGTTCGAATCAGCGCCAACAGTCCGCACACGCGGCGCGTCCATAGAGCCGGCCAAATCGCCGGAACGGTAGCACTCGTTCCGGCGCTAATACTCGCCATTTTTATTGGTGGGAACTTCGGCGGCGCGTTAGCTGCGGGGTTCGCCCGGCACTTTTCAGAAAGCCCCCTGATACAACAAATTATCATGGGAACAGGCATCGGCGGAGGTGGATTCGGTGTGTTATTTGTTCTCGTTGTTAGCACGATGACGGCCGGCGCGATGTTTATGAAAGTGCATCTGGCAAGAGGGCCTTGATCGCCGCAATTCAACTAATCCCACCGCTCTCCCCCTAGAAATAGTGTGGTAGGCTCAGGTGAAACCGCAGACTCAGGACTAAATCCTCAATGGCTCTATATTCAGATTCGGAACTTAGCATTCGCGCACCACTCGATACCGCGCATCAGCAAACACTAGCGTCGTTCTGCGCGGCCGGTCGTTATTGGAGCGCCAAGCAGCGTGTCGCTATCGTCGCGGCAGCGCGCGATGCAAGATGCGAAACCGGGCTGCAAGATCAGCCGGTCCAAAATCCGAACCTCGGCGAAATACCTGCAGCGGCCGAAGCACTCGCCAGGCAAATCGCGGTTTCAACAAACAATCTCGACCGTAGCTTCTACGATCGAGCAATCACGGATGGCCTTAGAGATGCCGAGTATTGCGAAATTGTTGGCGTCGTAGCCCGTGCAGTAAACCTTGACGTGTTTGCCAGAGGCATCGGAGTACCGCCGCGCAAACTAGCTGAGCCTGGCGACGAACCACCGTCGCGAATGCGCCCCGAGACGCTCTTGGATGAAGGAGCTTGGACGCAAACGATTCCCGGCGGGCGACGCGGTAAGCAAGAAGCCATTGATACTTACGGGACCAACGCAGTGGAAGGTGCACCGTTTATTTACCGCGCATTGAGCCTGGTCCCCGAGGAAGCCCAAGACTTGATTGCGCTTGGTACAGCTCAATATGTCGCAATTGAGAATTTCATGGACCTCAATTTCACCTACGATCCGAGTATTAACCGCACCCAGGTTGAACTTCTGGCCTCCCGAGTTTCTGCGATCAACGAGTGCTTCTACTGAACTACTTCACATATCTGGATGCTCCGTGCGAGCGCCGCCGCCCAAAATATTTCAGTGAATCTTGATGCCGTCACGAACCCAAAATTAGATAGCGGCATCACGCATGGCTCAGAATTATTAGCTTTTGCAGACGCTGTCACTGGATCAGACCACGCCGCAATTATTGCTGCACGGACTGCGTTGCGAGACTGCATGGGACCTGGGGCGCTCGTTGAGGCAGCGGCGATTGCAGGCAACTTCAGCAAGAACGACCGCGCCTCCAATGCGATGGGGATCCCGCTTGAAAGCGTCTTTTTGGCCGATACTGCTGATTTCCGAGAACGACTCGGTATCGACGGATTCCAGTCGGCACGCAACACTCTCGGCAGTTAACGATCACACGATCGAGTAGAGGGCCAAAGTCCTTCTGCCCGCTACTTGATCGTGCCCTAGGCAACTGAGATTCGATTTATCGCGCTGGCTAACTTATTCTCGTTGTTCAAACTTTTTATTAGGAGCCTTAACGCATGGCTGCGAAACCTATCGCCACACAACCGCAATTCACCGCACTGTCCGACGGCACGAAAGAAGATTGGGACAGGATCATCGCCGAACAACGCAAATTCGTCGCCGACTTACCTAAGAGAATTCTGTCTCATCTCAGCCTGCTCGGCGGCGATTACGGTGGCTTTCCTGTCGACCGGCTACAGCATAGTCTTCAAACCGCAGAGTTAGCCGCAGCCGGTGGCGAAGATGAAGAGTATGTCGTGTGTGCGCTCTTGCACGACATTGGCGACACGCTCGGCAGCACCAATCATCCGGACGTGGCAGCTGCGATAATCGAACCGTTCGTGTCACCAGCTCATCACTGGATGGTAAAACATCACGGTATCTTCCAAGGTTACAATTTTTTCCATCACATCGGGCTCGATCGCAATATGCGCGACGGTTATCGGGACTCGGATCATTACGACTTAACCGAGTCGTTTATCGCGAAGTACGACAACCCGGCTTTCGATTTCAGCAAACCTAAACTCGAGCTAGCGCTGTTTGCGCCTATGGTGCGACGGGTATTTGCCGCGCCGCAACGAGGCTCGTTGCGG
>JBLFWZ010000169.1:0-10130 GCA_047611905.1 Gammaproteobacteria bacterium
TCGCGCGGCGTATCGAACCAGGCGCCTGGTTCGACATTCGAAGTGACCGGAATGGTCAGACTTTACGTGCGTGCTGCAGCCTGTTCGGCACGCCGTCTATCACCAGCGGCGAGAAGGTCGGCACGATTGCCGTCGCCCACGTGCATAAAATCGGTTTTCCATTTGCCGTGGTCGTCCCACGCAAGTGGCGTCTGAACTGTCGTGCCAGGGACCGTTGTTTCGTCCAGCATTGTTAGCGCGGCCGTCATGACCAATTGTTGCGACTTAAGGTCGTCCGGTCGGCCACAAGGATTGCCGAGTGGGAAATCGGTGAACAAAAATCGCGCTACACCGCAGTGTTCGACAATATCTTTCGCCGATCCAATAACAACCGTTGCAATACCATTTTCTTCAAGCGTACGTGCAACCAGACTCACGGTCTGGTGGCACACGGGTCACAACGGTACGAGTAAAGCGATATCTACTCCGTCACGCTGACAAGATTCAAGCACCGCCGGTGCGTCGTGCATGCTCGTTGCGCGATGTGAGTAATTTGTCGGGACGCCGTAGAAGTGCGTCGCCAGCGAGCCTACTTGGCCTCTCGCTGCTCTGTCGCTTAGTTGTTGCGCGGGAAAGTAGGAGTTGATGTCGTTCGTATGCGTTGCCTGTTTATCCCAAAATAAATCGTCTGTGAACATTCCTCGTGGAGGCTTGTGCAGATCGCCAATATGAAAACGCCGTTGTTTCTTTACGTAACTCGCATCAGGCATGGTCGTGGTGACGATGGTCACTTTCGATTCGGACAGTGGTTTCTTCAGTGGTGAGAACGGAATGGTGTCGAAATGCGCCCATTGGTATGGCTTAGCGTAACCGTGCGCTGCGTAGTACTCGCGGGAACGTTGCATGTACTTCACTGTGGCGGATTGCGTCATTTTAACTCTCCAACGGTTTGCGCGATGTTCGAACAAGGGTAAGGCTGCAGCGGGCGAAATTCAACTAGCCTCAGATTCTATTCCAGCGCGTAGCGCAGCGACGAACTTGTCGTTCATTTTGTCCGCCATTTTGTGCATCACACCCATGCTGAATTTACCTAAGCGACCAGCAATCGTGATGTCCGAGGTATAGCTCACGTTTGTCTGGTTTGCCGCCAGCGCCGCGATTGTTAGTGAACTAGTCGCGTTTAAGCGACTTGCGCGGCCGCCTTCATCACCTTGTGTAATGTAGGTCGAAAATTCGGGTGGTCTCTCTTCGGTTGTCGTGACGGTGACGTGAAACGTGGTTTTAATGGGACCCGCTTGCAGCTTGATCGCAGCGCGGTATTTACCCGGTGCGACAATCTCCACATCTTCACAACCTGGAATGCACGAGCCTACTTTGGCAGGGGCAGTGATGAAATTCCAGACGGCTTGTTGAGGCGCATCGACAGTAAATTCGTTTTCAATTTTCATGCTTAATGAGTTCGTTCAATACGCGTTCAGGCGTGAGCGGCAAGTTTCGTAAGCGCACGCCGGTTGCGTTCGCTAGTGCATTGGCGAGCGCCGGTGCCGCGCCAATAATACAAGGTTCGGCCATGCCGCGGGCACCCCACGGCGAATCTGGATCGGGGTTTTCGAGCAAAATACCATGCACGATAGGTGGTGCGTCTAAAGAACCAGCTATTTTGTAATCCATTAAACTCGGGTTCACGACTTGCCCGTGGTCCCAGACGAGCTCTTCCAGTAACGCGCCGCTAATGCCCTGCACGACGCCGCCATAGAGTTGTCCGAGCGCGCCGTCTGGATTGATTACCTTGCCGAGATCGGCTGCGTGCCATGCTTGCAGTACTTCGACTTGACCGGTTAATTCGTCTACTTCAACTTGGATACCGGTTGCGGCGAAGCCGTAGAACACGCCGCCACCCATTCGAAAACCCAGTGCTCGAGTTGCCTGTGGGTCGATCATTTGTTCCTGCATATACCAAGCGTGTTGCCCGATGATGGGACCGCCGCCAACGTAGAGACCGCGCTGTGCAACGTCGGCAAAACTGAGTTCAACTTCGGGTACACCGCGTAGTCCCACTTTACCGCCAGGTCTCACTTCTACATCCGCGGTGGCGCATTCGAGTATTTCTGCCGTGAGCTCTACGATGCGATCTTTGACCACTAAGGCGGCTCGGTGAACCGACTCTGATACGCCATGCGCACCGCGATCGGCGGCCGTGCCATAGTCATAGGCCGCGCCGTCGGTATCGGGTGCGACGATATTTATCGACTCTAGCTCAACACCTAAAGTGGCAGCTGCTACCTGAGCGAGCGCTGTGTCGCTGCCGGTGCCGAGATCGATATAACCGGTGCACACCGTCAACGTGCCGTCTTCAACTAAGCGCACGTTCGCGCTCGACGAAAATAGGCCACTCTGTTGAACGATCGAAGACACGCCGACACCACGCCGTTTGCCGGGCATGCCGGGGTCGGATTTTGCGCGAATAAATTCCGGGTGATCACGAATATTTGCTAAGCAATCGCCAACCCGACACACGGCTATATGATGGCTGCCCATATTCTTGTCACCCGATTGTTTGGCATTTTGAATGCGCAATTCGATCGGGTCGATTCCTAGTCGATCGGCTATTTCGTCGATCTGACTTTCTCCTGCGAACGTCGGTTGCATGACGCCAAAGCCGCGCATCGCACCAGCGCGCAATCGATTCGTGTAGGCCGCGCGACCGACATTTCTTACATGGGTAATTCGATAGGGTCCGGCAGCTAACAACACGCTTGCTTCGAGCACGACCGGTGAGAAGTCAGAATAAGCGCCGCCATTAAAAATAATCTCGGTGGAGCGCGCTACGAATGATCCATTGGCCATCGCGCCGGTTTTCATGACGATCTTGGCGGCGTGGCGTGAGCGCATAGAGATCATGTCTTCATCGCGCGGCAAGATCAGCTTGACCGGACGGCGTGTTTTAAAAGCGAGTGCCGCGGTGATCGGCTCTATCGTAATAAACTTCGAGCCGAATCCGCCACCGACGGCCGGCGCAATGCAGCGTACTTTCGACATCGGCAAATCGAGCGCCAGGGCGACAGCCATTTGCGTGCCAAATATTTGCTGCGTCGACGACCAGATGGTGACTTTTCCGCTACCGTCCACCTCGGCAAGCGCGCCGCAGGTTTCCATATAAACGTGTTGAATGGCCGGGATTTCGTAGGTGCCTTCTACGATCACATCGCAGGCATCCCAAGCCTCATCAACGTTGCCAGTTTCAAGTTCAATGTGGGCGACCATATTGCCGCCGCATGGTGAACTAACGACTCGTGCGTAGGTGTCGAGATCCTCATGCAGAATCGGCGCGCCATCAGCCAAGGCTTCTTCGGCATCGAACACGGCCGGTAATTCTTCAAACTCAACGTCGATAAGACGAATTGCGGCGCGTGCGATCGCTAAAGTCTCCGCGGCGACGGCTACCACGGGCTCGCCCATGTAGCGCGTCTTGCCGCGCGCAAGAATCGGTTCGTCGCGAAACGTATGGCCAATTAGCTTGGCCGGCAGATCTTCTGCTGTAATAACCGCTTTGACACCAGCTAATGCACGCGCCGCGGTGGTGTCGTAAGAGATTATGCGCGCATGCGGATAGGGGCTACCGAGTAGCGCGCCATGCAGCATGCGCGGACGATAAATATCTTCTGTGTATATGGCGCTGCCAGTAAGCTTCGCGCGCGCTTCTAATTTCGGCACGGATTCGCCAATCAGGTCGTCCAAGTTTTTCACAAGGCACGCTCGCTCGCCAACTCAATGGCCTCGACGATTTTGATGTAGCCCGTGCAGCGACACAGATTACCGCTCAAAGCTTCGCGTATCTGGTCGCGGCTTGGGCGTGGCGTGTCATCCAATAGCGTTTTTGCGACGAGCACCATGCCCGACATGCAGAAACCGCATTGCGGAGCGGACACGTCGACAAACGCTTGTTGTACGGGATGGACGTCACCGGGTTCGCAGATCCCCTCGATCGTGGTGATTTGAAAATCACTACAATCGACCGCCAAACTTAAGCATGCGCGGGTTGGTACGCCATCTCGCAATACCGTACAGGCGCCGCAAACGCCTTGATTGCAGCCACGCTTGGTGCCGGTTAAATACAGCTGGTCGCGCAAGACTTCGAGCAAGGTATGTCCTACCTGCACGGCGACTTCAAATTGTTCGCCATTAATACTGAGTGAAACTAATTGGACGTTCGACATGGGATTGCTTAATCCTTGTTCATTGCCTTAGCTTTCTCTAGCGCGGGATCCAACAAACGTGTCACGAGTAAGCGCCGATAGTCTGCAGACCCGCGAACGTCATCGATTGGATCGCAAGCACTAGCTAGCGCGTCGGCAGCTCGCGCTATGTCCGCGCTACCGATCTTCTTGCCAACGAGCATTTCATCGACCAAGGGCACGTGAATTGGAGTCGCTGCGCAACCGCCGACCGCTATCCGCGCGCGGCTGCAGATGTCGCCTTTGAAACTTCCACAAAACGCTAGTGAGACGGTAGCGAAGTCACCATCGGACCGCGTCACTTTAATGTAAGAAGAAACTTCAATTGCTGGATCTCTCTTTAGGACTATCGCGTTCACCATTTCGCCTGCCTGAAGCGTCGTGGTGAAGTAATCTTCGAAGAATTGATCTGCCGGCACGTTGCGTCGACCGGTAGTGCTAGAAATTTCTATTTCGGCATCCGCAGCAACTAAGGCGGTTGGGTAATCGGCCGCAGGATCGGCATGAGCAACCGAGCCACCGATCGTTCCTATCGCTCGGATCGATGGGTGCCCGATTTCTTGTGCGGCGAGGCGCACGACGGCAAGTCCTGAATCGATGGTTGTGCACTTGGCGACCACGTGGTGGCGGGTCATCGCGCCGATTCTGAAACCGGACGGCGTGCGAACGATCCCGTCGAGTTCTCTAATGTTGCGCAAGCTAATTAAAGTCGAGGGGGTGACCAGTTCTGCGTTCAGCATTGCCATCAGTGTCGCTCCGCCGGCCAGGCATCTTGCATCCTCGTCTTGGGCAAGGATTGCTAACGCCTCCTCCAACGTGCTCGGGCTACAGTAGTTCATGTTGTTATAGAGTCGATCGATTCGTGATTTGCTAGGACGATCGCTGGCGCTTAGGGGGTAGTTCCGCGAATCGCCCTTCACGACGTTCTTGGTTCGCCGTCATCGCTTCACGAATTTCGTCGGTGCTTAACATGCTCGCATTCCACGTCGCGATATAGTCGAGTCCGTCGGCGGTATTATGATCTCGCGCATAGGTGATCATGCGCTTACAACCGTGCACGGCAAGCGGCGCTTTAGTCGCAATCTCGCGCGCTATTTCCATGACGCCAGCGAGCATGCTCGGTTGGTCGGCATACACGCGATTTACCAAACCAACGGCTTGTGCCTCGGTTGCCGTTACACGACGGCCCGTGTAGGCCATCTCACGCACGAAACCTTCCGCAACGAGGTTCACCAAACGCGGAAACGTGCCAACGTCGGCTGTCATACCAATATTGGTTTCGAAGATCGTGAGGAATGCGTCTTCGGTTGCGTAGCGCATGTCGCATGCGGTTACCAAGTCGACTCCGCCACCGATGCAGCCGCCTTGAATCGCAACGAGCACCGGGATTCGACAATTCTCTAAGCTGCTAAAACTATCTTGGAAGCGCGTTACGGTGTCATAAAATCGCGCGCCATGTTGTCGTTCCGTCAGGTCGTCTTCCGATTCTAGCGCAAGCGTTCCATCATCTTGGCTGAATACGCTGACATCGATCCCGGCGGTAAAATGAGGTCCGGTGGACGAGATAACGATCACGCGGGCTTTCGAGTTAGCGTCTATGTCCTCGATAATGGCGGGCAGTTCGTTCCAGAACTGCGGATTCATGCTGTTGCGTTTGTCGGGCCGATTTAAAACGATGTGCGCGATGCGATCGGCGATTTCTACTTTGAAACATTCGTACATTGTTATCCGTCCTAGTCACTATTAGGGTCGAGCGTTATAGAAGATTAACTAATCATCGAAACGATCCGGTCGCACAACGCGCTGGCCGGATCGATGAGATCGTTGATGACACTGAAATGGTTGCTACCGGTCTGCTCAACATAGGTCCCATCCAGTCCAGTCACTTTCCAGGCTGCGATAAAGTCCGTTGATTGACGACGAAATTCAGTCGACTCATCCGCCCCGACTTCGGCGACGAGCGGACCGGCCGCAGTAGGGAGGTTGAATAACGGACTCTCTTTTTGAATGACATCTTCAGTGAGTTGCAGCGCGGGTTGAGCAAACGTGAAGCGCAGCGGCCTGAGATCGTATACGCCGCTAAAAGCGTACGCGCCGCGTACCGTGTCTGCTGGTAAGCCGTAATCCGTTTGCCAGTCCGTACACAACGTTTGTGTCGCAAGATGTCCGCCGGCCGAATGTCCGGAGACATAGATTCGGCCCCTATCACCGTTGAACTTAGTATCAGTCGTTTTTACCCAGGCCACCGCAGCACGGGCTTGGCGAGTGATCTCAGGGATCGTAACCTTTGGGCATAGCGCGTAATTCGGCACGATCACAGTAATGCCACGCGCAACTAGGCCGCGAGCGACATAACTGAATTCTTTCGAACTCATGCGTTTCCAATAACCGCCGTGAATAAATAACAGGATCGGTGCAGCCGGATCCTCGGCCGGAAAGATATCGAGATTCTCTTCTACGGTTGGGCCGAAGCGCACGTCGATTAGACATTCGAGATCGTGACGCGCCGCCGCGCTTTCTTTCACATAGAACTCGAAATAGGCGCTTGGATCCCCAATCACTTCGGCCAAATTGTATTCGGCATCAAGCGACTCTTGGGTGGCAAAATCTCGATAAAGCATAGTGGCCTTCCTGCGGATCGACGAACAATTCGATTCAGTTCGGAGGAAGAATAACCTTCGACCGTGACATAAACCACTAATCTTCCTCTCGATTGCTAGGGACAGGATTTGGCGACCCGATTGGGAAGCTGGCGAGCGCTAACCGAGACCTGGAAATCTTGTAGACTGACTACCATTGTGAAAATTGCAGAGCTTAAGCATGGCGACTCATCAAGCAGAATATTTCCATCCGCGTAGACTCGGCCACGTCAATTTGTGGGTTGAAGATTTGGCTCGCTCGGAACGATTTTATAACGAGCAATGCGGTCTCACAGTGGAGTTCAGCGAGCCCGATTTAATCGCCACATTCCTGGGAACCGGTCAAACTCCGCACGATCTCGGCATGATTCAAACTACCAACGGGGTTGATCGTTTCGGTCGTGACGGAATCTTGCAACTGCCGGGGTCAATCGGACAGCACGTCGGTTTAAACCATCTAGCTTGGGAACTTGAAAACGAAGTCGACCTAGTCGACGCATACAAACGCTTGCAAGAACACGCGATCGAAACCGATATGACTGTCGATCATCAAGTCGCACACAGCGTCTACATGTTTGATCCGGATGGCAACTACAACGAATTCTATTGCGACACGGTGCAAAATTGGCGCGACGTGTTGCACGGTGATATGGACCTTATTACCAGCCATTGGGATCCGCTAAGCGCAGAGCCTTTTGTCGAAGGACGTTATGAACGAGATCCCCAATTGCGCACAGTGGATAGCGCGCCGCTGCATCCGCAGCGAGTCACGCACGCGGTAATTCAAAGCCCTAACGTCGACCGATTGGTCGATTTTTACACACGCATCGCAGGACTTAGTGTCGTCGCTCGCGATTGCGGCGTAATTTACTTCTCGGGCTCGCATACATCTTACGACTACAACTTAGTACTCGTGCCAGGGGCGAGCGCCGCCTACGGGCATGCAGCGTTCGAAATTGCGGATGAGTCTGCGCTGGATCACGCGATTGAAAAACTTAGCGACGGTCGTCTGTTCGATGTGGTCGAACTGCCGTGGAAGCGGTCGCTGTTCTTGCGCGATCCCGATGGGCTCACGAGTGAATGGTATGTACGTAGACAAGCACCGCGTGATCTGGGCAAACGCGGTGATGTTGCGCTATTGCTTGCGGCCTAACTGGTTCAATTGTATCCGTCGATTCTAAACTGAGACTCCGTAATGACTAAATTAACTGCAATTATCGCTGGCGGTGGAATTGGTGGCTTAGCCTGTGCTGCGGCGCTTGCCCAACGCGGTTGGGCAGTAACCGTTTATGAGCGGCAAGACGAGTTGCGTGCGGTAGGTGCCGGCATCTATATTTGGGAAAATGGTTTGCGCGTACTTGAAGCGCTAGGTGCGTTCGAGCAAGCGACGCAGAACGCATTCCAGGGAACACACTTTGAGCAGCGAGATAACCACGGAGACATTATCGACTCCGCGCCGATCGCGGGAGGTAATCGGCTCCTCACTGTGCCGCGGAGTCAATTGCTCGCCGCCTTA
This sequence comes from Gammaproteobacteria bacterium, assembly GCA_047611905.1. Lineage (GTDB taxonomy): Bacteria > Pseudomonadota > Gammaproteobacteria > UBA11873. Next base: position 8,370 of record JBLFWZ010000169.1, read on the forward strand.
GCCAGCGTCTGTGAGAGAGCTGGTGTCGAGATCGTCACGAGCGTCGAAGTGACAGGGGCCAGTCCTCGCGGCGAATTGTTTTTCTCTGGCGGCAGATCGCATCGGGCGGACCTAGCAGTGGGTGTCGACGGCGTGTGGTCGAAAGTCCGCGAATCCTTAGGTCTCGAACGTTCGCATGAGCAAACCGTCGAAGGTGCGCTACGTACGATGGTGGCTGCGGCTGCCGGTGATTTTGGTCCGAACGACGTTGGTAAATATATCGAGTGCTGGAACGGTCCACGTCGCTTTTTGGTGACCCCGGTCAACCAACAACAAACTTACCTAGCATTGACCTGTCCGGACTCCGATAAGGACGCCTGCGCCGTGCCGGTAAACAAACAGGTTTGGAGCGAGTCTTTTCCGCAATGGACTCATTTGATTGAACGCATCGGAGAGTTTCCGATCAACTGGGGTGTTTATAGTGTCACTCGTTGCCACGCGTGGTCCGCTGGGCGTAGCGCGATTGTCGGCGACGCGGCGCACGCGCAAACGCCAAATTTAGGGCAGGGCGGTGGGATGGCGATGCAAAACGGTCTGGCAATGGCGGTGGCACTCGAAACCGTGAGCGATCGGAGAGACATTCCCGACGCACTTGAAGCGTGGGAAGAGGGTGAGCGCGATATCGTTGAACATTGTCAGCGCTGGGCATCGCTCTATGGTGAAGTCACCTATTTACCTGACGACGTGCGCACGCGAACAATTCGCGGAGCGATGTCGGATCCATGGGTAGCGGGGCAGGTATTTCGGGCCGCAAACCATGCGCCGGTAGGGACGGTACCACCGCATTAAGCTTGTCACAAGAAATGAAGCGACCACCGCCTGACAACAACAAACTAGCCCAAAGGTGCGAGGACTCGTCTTTGCGATTGGCTCTCTACGTGCTATCGAAAAGGCAAGATGCAAGCGTTGCCTCCAATAGATTCGGACGGGTTTCGGATGTTTTGGACGGATTCGATTGGAAGCGCAGGGCAAAGCAAAGATCATACGGGAATAGCAATGATTGCTTACGCCAGCAGCCGTAGTTCAATAGAGTAAAAAGTTACCAGCGGCTGTCGCATAACGACCCACAACGGTCCTTTAGCAGTAGCTAATATGTATTTAGATATGTTGAATTAGGGGTCAATTTCCAGACCACTTTTATGTTTATCGTAATTCAACGGCGACCCACCATTGCTACTCACCAGATATATGACGTGAAGTCGGGGGGGGAAGAGGCGTTAATGCCGCCTACGTCTGCCAAAACTGGAGCTGAGTCCAAACGTGAAAATATCTGCACGAAAAATAAAGATCGACCTAATGAGGCGTAAAAATAACGCTAAAAGTCATAATGCGAATTCTAGGTTAAGCGAGACGACGTTTTCCGTAAAGTCAGAGCTCTGTAAATTTGAATCCGCGCTGATATATTGATAATCAAGCAGTGCGGAAAACCTCTTCGTGATCGGCTGTTTCAAGGTGAGCGATATCGTATGCCTCTGATCCTCCCGCTCTTGCCGGATACTCGGTGTGTCATTTTCGTAATCTCGTAGATAATATCGATTGGAAAATCGGACCTTTGCTGGTTTCGCCGGGAATGGATCGATTAATCCAGAAAGCCCAAGATTAACGTAATAGCCGAGGTAATCGAATGAGTTATGGTCAAATCTGGTGTTCAGAAGCATAAATCAAGCGGCGGCCTGGTTGATCTCTGTTACCTCGATTCCATCTTTGAATTTGATCCCACTC
>JBLFWZ010000170.1:0-10112 GCA_047611905.1 Gammaproteobacteria bacterium
TCAGTCCGGCTCAAGCATGCTTCCGACAATAGTAATTGCATCGGTATTTGGCATGGGGGGCTCCTTGATATCGTTGCTTCTATCCAAACGGATGGCATTGAAATCGAGCGGTGCGCGCGTTATCGAATCCCCCCAAAGTGAAGTCGAAACTTGGCTCCTCGACACGGTCAGACGCCAAGCTGATCAGGCGGGTATCGGAATGCCTGACGTCGCAATTTTCGATTCACCTAGCTTGAACGCATTTGCCACCGGTGCAAAGCGTGATGAGGCGCTCGTCGCCGTTAGTAGCGGCTTACTGAAGGCAATGGACCGTGATGAGATCGAAGCCGTTTTGGGTCATGAGATGAGCCATGTTGCGAACGGCGATATGATCACGTTGACCTTAATTCAAGGCGTCGTGAATACGTTTGTAATGGTATTTGCCAGGGTCGTCGCGAGCGCATTGAGCCGTGGCAATAGCGGACGCGGCGGCGGTATGGTCGGCTATTTTATAGCCTACATGGTTGCTCAGGCCGTATTAGGGTTCCTCGCCTCACTAATCGTAATGTGGTTTAGTCGGCGCCGTGAATTTCGTGCCGACGAGGGCGGTGCCGATCTTGCGGGGCGCGAAAAAATGATCGCGGCGCTCGAACGCCTTATGTCCGGACAATCCGGGGATCTACCAGATTCGATGTCGGCTTTCGGGATCAGCCCGAGCATACGACGCGGATTTGGCGCCTTGCTCCGGACTCATCCGCCACTATCCGAACGGATAGACTCTCTGCGTCGCTTGGGCGGTTAATTTTCACGATTCGCAAGGTCGCCGAAAATGGCAAACACGCAATTACCGCCGCCGCGTTTGGCGCGCAGTAATGCGTAGTCAGCTGCTTCAACGAGATGGTGTTGTGTGTCGGTACTCGCAGGAACCAACGTAGCCACACCAAAACTCGCCGTGACCACTCGTCCATCAACAGCACCCGGATGCAGGATAGTGAGCTCGTAGACCGCTTGCCGAATGGTTTCCGCGACGTCTAACGCCGCATTTTCGTTACTTTCCGGCAGCAGTATCGAAAACTGTTCGCCGCTATTGCGGGCCGCAAAATCCCCTGCCCGCTTCGTATGCTGGGCGATCGTCTCGGCGATGCGCACCAAATATTGATCACCCGCCCTATTGCCGTAATGTTGGTTGTAAGAGCTAAGCAAATCAATATCGCAAACGATAAGCGACAAAGGCTGCGCCCATTCCCGACTCAAAACCCGATCGAAAATCCGTCGATTCGCAAGCCCCGTCAGATGGTCAAGATTCGATATCGCCTCGGCCGCATCCCGAGACTCGAGCCGGGCGGCTTCCGCCTCCTTGCGCCGCTCGATTTCCTTGGTCAATTCGCCAACCAGCTCATCGCTTCGCTGGCGCTGTTGGTCGTAATATTCGGCGAGTAATTCAACCCTAACGCGATGCTTCGCTTCATCGATAATCGCGCTACGTGTTCGTCGGATCACCGGGTACAGGAAAGTGAATATGATGGCGTTGCCTAATCCTATTAGGGTTTGGGTGGCCTCGCCAGAAAATAGCAGCAGACAAAACAATGGCACGATTGCCGGCAGCGCGAATGCAAGCCCCGCCACCGCCACGATGCCTTGCGACAGCACGACGACGACGACGAGACCGGCAAGCCACATATTCGTAACGGCAAGTAACCAAATCTCGCCGTTTGACGGGAATAAAAACGGGCTCGCCCCGTATAGGCAACCAAGCCCACCCAAAATCGCCACATTCCATCGCACCCATTGAGTATCTGAACGCTGGTGACTTTTCCAATAAATCGAAATGAGATACAACCGCACTACCAGCAGCGCGAGCACAGCGGACAACCAAGGATATAGCGTAGATTTAGGGCCAACAGTTGCAAACAACGCGGTAAAGGTAAGCGTTGCCAGGAAGAACGGTAGAATTCCGTGCTCAGCGTTCGCCTGCATAATTTGGATTCGGTATTCGTCAACTCGCCGGGCAACGCTGGCTCCATCGTGAGGCGGTGCGTCGCGCAGCGTTTCCGCGCAATCGGGTGAACCACCTGCAGCGCCGGGGCTGTTTTGTTCTACTAGGTCCTATTCTGAAGGTGTTCGCGTGTTCATTACCCAAATTACGTTCTGTTCGTGACTGTCGCCATTGAACGCGGCCAATCTCAAGCGTCATCAGTCGAAATCTCTCGGGAACTCCCGTCCGCGAGGTAATTCTGCCTTGAGTCGGAATTTTGTACTATGTATCAGTCGCGATTTTGAGAGACCGGACGCGTCAATGTGGGACCAGACGAATCTGCGAACCCGAGGTCTTGCTGGTAGGCTCCGTCACCACAAGTGACACGAAGCGGTTCTATCAAATCGACGCACCAATGCGCGAAACTATCGTCGTCGCACCATTCTCGGGTTATGATTGGCGTGCGCCGCGGCCGTTGGAAATGTCCTTTGGTAGCTATCGCCGAACAGAATCAAACATCTAAATTATACGCTCCATCTACGCGACTTCTTTCGCATTAACCAGACCTAATAGTGGGCCCATGAGCAACATCGTATCTGTTATTTACGACCGAACCGTCCTTCGCTTTCCATTCGTCGTAATCGTTCTGCTCGCTGGCATCCTCGCTTTTTTTGCCACTCACGTGCCGAATTTCAAACTCGATGCCTCATCCGACGCATTACTGCTCGAAAACGACCAAGATTTGCGACGTTTTCGAGACGTATCAGAACGCTACAAAATCCAAGAATTTCTGTTTGTCACCGTCACACCAAACAACGATCTATTCGACCGCGCGACAATCGACTTAGTCGGGCAGATACGCGACGATTTCGACGCCTTGGAGTCAGTTCAATCGGTGACCTCAATGCTCGACGTTCCGCTGGTCAACAATGTCAAAGGTAAGCTGGCGGACTTAGCGAAGAATTTCCGCCTCCTGGAGTACGAGGACGTCGATTTAGAACTCGCACGAGAAGAGCTCACCACTAGCCCAATTTATCGCGACTTAGTGGTAAACGCTGCCGGCACATTGACGGCCATCCAAATATTCCTAACGAGCGATGAAGCCTTCACGGCCGCGCAGAAGCGGCGCAATGAGCTGATAACGAAGCGTGACGCTGGACAATTTAGTGCAATCGAGGGTGCCGAGCTTGACCGGATCCTGGTTGGCTATGCCGACCTTAAGAACGCTTCGGATGCGGCGAATCACCAAGCTATCGCCGACATTCGGACGATCATGGCGAAATATGGCGATCGTGCAACGTTGCATTTGGGTGGTGTCCCGATGATCGTTGACGATATGGTGACTTTCATCAGTAACGATTTGGTCACGTTCGGTAGCGGCGTGGCGGTATTTCTCGTTTTGATGCTCACGCTCATATTTAGAGAGGCTCGGTGGGTAGTACTACCGCTGTTGAGTTGCCTTTACGCCGGCACGATTATGGTGGGATTTCTAGGCCTCGTCGGTTGGAACGTTACGATCATCTCATCTAATTTCATTTCACTAATGCTCATCATCACGATGTCAATGAACATCCATTTAATCGTGCGCTATAGGGAATTGATGCGCGATCTTCCAGACGACACGGGCCACTACGAATTGGTCCGGGAAACCATCCAGCACATGGTGCGGCCGTGTCTGTACACCGCGTTAACGACGATTATTGCTTTCACTTCATTGGTGGTGAGCGGAATCAAACCCGTCATCGATTTCGGCTGGATGATGACAATTGGCGTTAGCGTTCTATTTTTAACGTCTTTCACATTATTTCCGGCGGTGTTGTTACTGTTGAAAAAGAAGTCGTTGCGCAGACCCGAAGGAGACAACTACGCGTTAACTGCCGGGCTAGGGAAATTCACGGAAAAGCATGGCGGTGTCGTTTTAATCGGATCCGCCGTGATCGCCGTTCTCGGAATTGTCGGAATACAGAAACTGGAAGTTGAGAATAGCTTCATAAATTATTTCCACGAAGACACTGAAATTTACCAAGGCCTGAAGCTGATCGACGAATCCCTGGGCGGGACGACGCCGCTAGATATTATCTTAAAGTTCAACGTCAACGAAACTGAATACGAATCGGACACTGAATCCGATCCCAGCTTTGGTGACTTGGAAGCATTATTCGGTGAAATCGAATCGGGCGACGAAGATATTTGGTTCACACCGGCAAAAGTGAACCGTATTAAGCAAGTCCACGATTACTTGGATGGACTGGAGGCAGTCGGCAAGGTGCTTTCACTTGCGACCGTCGTGCGGGTCGCCGAAGACCTCAACGACGGGCAAGAATTCGATGCGTTCCAACTGAATGTAATTTACAAACGTATGCCGTATGTATTACGTGCCGCGATGATCGATCCTTATGTCTCGACACTAGAAGATGAAGCGCGAATTTCGTCACGAATTTACGATTCGCTGCCCGGCTTGCGGCGCGGGGCGCTGCTCGCGCGCATTGATCGTGAGCTACAGGAAAGCATTGGTCTAGCGCCCAATGAGTATGAAATAACCGGACTTTTAGTGTTGTATAACAACATGCTGCAAAGTCTTTTCAAATCCCAAATTCAGACGCTTGGCGTGGTTATGCTCGGCATTTTGTTGATGCTTTGGGTTTTGTTTCGCTCGTTTAAAGTGGCGGTGATCGGCATCATCCCCAATCTCCTTGCGGCCTGCACAATCCTCGGTTTGATGGGATGGATGGGCATACCGCTCGATATGATGACGATAACAATTGCGGCGATTACCATTGGTATCGCGGTCGACGATTGCATCCATTACTTGTACCGGTTTCGCGAGGAATACCCGACTAGTCAGGACTACGTCGCAACGATGCACTATTGCCATGTAAATATCGCGAAAGCCGCGTTCTACACCACGATAACCATCACTGTCGGATTTTCGATCCTCATTATGTCGAACTTTATTCCAACAATTTTATTTGGTGTTCTGACCGCAGTGGCCATGATTATTGCGTTGGTCTCAGCGCTCACCTTAATGGCTAAGTTGATTCTCGTTTGGCGCCCGTTCTAATTCTCTAGCCTGCTTAAACTGCGCGGATGGCGGCATTAGCTGTGCGCTAACCCCGCGTTTAGCTTAGCGACCATCAAAGACAAAAATCTTGAATGAGTGTAATCGTCTCCGCGGCCCTTTCCTGTTGTGGCGAATGCCCGCACTCGTCGAGCATTACGGTCTTTACTGGTGTTCTAGCTTGTTTTTCGATTCGATGAAGTTGCTCTAGCGTGCCGTATTGATCATTGTTTCCTTGTATCTGTAGGACAGGCACCGCTATTTTACTGAGATTTGCTTCGACCGACCACGTCCTAAATTGCGGATGTAACCAGCTATCGCACCAGCCACGGAATGCACAGTCAACGTTCGTTCCGTGATACTTTTCCAGTCGTTTGCGTAAATCTCCGTCGTCGAACGACTTGCGCGCAACAGTGATTGCCTCGATCGAACAATCTTCGGTGAACACATGCGGTGCGAAGACGACGACCGATTGCAGGCCAGGATCGCTGACGTTTGCAGCAAATTCAAGTGCAATAGTCGCCCCATCGCTGTGACCCACTAAGATGTAGCTTGAGATACCGGCGCATTGCAGAACTCGCGGCAAAACATCCTGCGCCTCGATGCTCATATAATTGAGAGGACGCGGCAAGACGACCGGATCGGAACCGCCGTAACCGGCGCGCGAATAAGCAAACACCGAACGCCCCGTAGCGCTTGCCAAAGCGTTAGGAAAGTCTCGCCATAGGGCGACGCACCCTAGCCCTTCATGGAGAAGAACAAACGTTGGCAGCGTCGGATCGCCAGCAATTGTCTGACACTCGAGCTGAACCCCATCGACATTCAAAATATCAACCACTCTCATCATTCATAACATGAATGACTATTCGCCTCAAAATCCTATTGGAATTTACTCAAACCAGAATTTCCCTCATGACGCAGGGGGGGTGACGAACACCTCAATCCGACAGACCACTGGCTGAGCGTTTGATTTAAAACACAGCCAAAACGAACGGAATTATCTCCAATCTCATTGTTGCCAACGATTAAGGCCGGATCGAACGGGGTGACATCGCGCTTCCCTCAGACTATCAAGCCGTTAGTGTGTAATTGCGCCGTGATGTTGCCCGCACTCACACTCACTTTGACCCGCCGTTTTTCGAACCTCACATCCAACATACGAATTGAACTCGGTTCGGTTAAGCCACCCGAAGACGAATATCGTTAATCGATGGTCGAGTTCGTGCGCTTTTTCTGTAGACGTCGGCGTGCTTCGCGCAAGGTCGCAGTATCGAGCTCCTCTTCCAATATTCGCGCACGGTGTTCGGCTTTTGGAAATCCTCCGTCTGCAGCGCGGCGCATCCAAACATACGCCGAAGCCAAATCCTTCTGGACGCCTTTCGCGCTCGCGAGGCAAACGGCTAGGCTGTATTGCGCGCGCAGGTGACCTTGTTCGGCTGCCTTTTCGTACCAAACAATGCCTTCTTGCGAAGAATACTCGACCTCTTCATACAACACGTAACGTCGCGCTAATTCATATTGAGCCGTCGCATAGCCACATTCCGCAGCCCGTTTTAGCCAGGCCATGGCTATTTGCTTATTCGCCGTCACACGCTCACCGGTTTCGAACGCCATTGCCATCCGGTAGCTGGCTTTTGGATATCCTTGATCAGCCGCTGAGCGCAACCAGGTGATTGATTCGCCCGGCACACTTTCGGCGATCAAACCCCGTTCATAAAACCTACTCAAAGCGTACTGCGCCGCAGGCAGTCCGGAATTCGCGGCCTTATTCATCCAAAAATTAGCCCGATCAATGTCTTGAAAGCGCGGCGGCGCGTTTGCGAAAATTAGAGCGAGATTATATTGCGCTTTGTCGTAACCGCTCTTTGCCGCACGGCGGCACCAATAAATGGCCTGCTTGAAATCCCTCATTCCGGCATCACCATTGGTGTATGCCAAGGCCAGGCTCATTTGCGCGCGCGCGTGTCCTAACTGCGCCGCTTCTTCCCAGTAACGAACTGCAGCCGTCACATCAACCACTACGTCGGTGCCCCGCGCGTAGATATCACCAAGACTGAATTTCGCGGCGGCGCTACCACTCGTTGAAGCCGCGTAATACCACGTCAACGCACGGTCCATATCGCGTGGAGCGCCTGTCCCAGTTTGATAGCACCAGCCCAAACGAGCCTGCGCATCAACGTGATTTTGCTCTGCGGCAGCGTTATACCAAGTCAGTGCAACCTCCGCGTCCGCTTGAATACCTTTACCGCTCGAATAACATCGAGCAAGCCGAAACTGCGCCTCTGCATGCCCCGCTGCAGCGGCCCGCCGATACCAAAGGACAGCTTGTTGCTCGTCGATTTCGAGTGCAGCGCGGCCGCGGAATCGTTCCGCCAGCACAAATTGCGCGTCTGGGTCGCCGCTCTTAGCATCGGTCAGGACTTTACTAACATCGATGTTAGGGGGATCGCTCATCGAATCATTTGCCAGTATTCCAACCTCATTACACCGCTAAGAGTAAGCTCGTGGTGTTTCCGGCAGGGATTTAGTCAAGCTAAACTTCAACGGAAAGTAACTCCTGCAAGTTGGCATCCACTTGATCGAGAAATTGCCGTTCCGTTCCGAACAAGGCGAGATGCCCATAAGCGCTTTTTAAAATTCTTAGTTCACTATTTGCAATTTGATTTTGCTCTCGTTCGCAATCACGGGGCGGGAAAAACATGTCCTCGTCGATCGGCATAACGAACATCTTTGCGGTTATCCGGCTCAAGGCAGCGGACAGATCACCGTCGGTAAGTCTGGAGACATCGCCGCGCTGCCATTTCCAGGCCATGCACAGTAGATCACTTGGATCCATGGTGAGGAAGGTGGCCTCTAAGAATTCGGTTCGGAACTGTCCTAATGAGTCAAAGCCGAGCGAACGCCATAATTGTTGCTGATAAAACTCTGTACTCAATCCCATGACAGCCCAGATTCCGGCGTGTCGCTTTAACCCTTGCGCAACTTGTTCGTTGGAAGAATAGGCGCCATCTTGCCAGTTTGGATCCGAGGTGATTGCTTCGATCAGCGATTGCGTGAAAAGAAAATCGTGATCGGAATTTTTCGCCGTCCCGGCGATCGGCGCCGCACGTTTAACCATGTCGGGATAGCGGCACGCCCATTCATAGGTCTGTTGCGCACCCATCGAACCACCGACAACTAACGCAAGAGATTCCAGTTGAAAAAGCTCCGTTACGAGTCGATGCTGAGCTCGAACATCGTCACCGATGCGAACATTGGGGAACCGAGTGCCGGAGGGTAGATTCGTAACGTTATGCGGTGAGCTCGACAGCCCATTGCCAATTTGATTAACGCATACGAGGAAATAATTTTCTGGATCAAGCGCTCGGCCAGGTCCGATGTACGCTTCTTCGATGATCTTGTTGGTGCCGGCATACCAGGTTGGGATCAGAATTGCATTGTTTTTTGCCTCGTTCAATTCTCCGAAGCTGGAATAAGCAATTTTACAGTCGGAAATTATGCCGCCGTCTTCGAGCGAGAAGTCACCGAGATCGAAATATTTATACGGTCCGTGATTTTCTTGAGAGTAGTACGGATTGTCGATCATTACTCGAAGCCCCAGCCATTGCCCGCCGTCCGCGGGCAGCGAACGCCGGCCGCACTCGTCTCGTCAGAGTTGCGGCGCGCTATCTCACACGGGTAGTGGAAGGCAGTCTCGATTGCAGATTCGATGCCTCGATTAGCCGCCGCGTAACGATTCGCGCGCTGTACGCTTTATTTTAAAACGAGTTGGTTTTTTCGGCCGCGTGGGGCAGAGGGGCTCGCGCCACCGGAAGAACGACGGGCGTTTAATTCGTCAGCTAACAGCTTCGCGTATGCAGAAACTTGCTTCTGTGTCCCAGGTTTCGCACCGGTAACCGGGGCGTAACCGCCTTCAATGACGTATTGGAACCAACTGCCTTTCGCACCATCCGGTGAAGGCATTTTTTCGACTTGGGCAACACGGTAATAACCGGTGGACGATTCAACTTTCGTGGCGGTTTCGCTCATTTGTCATGCTCCGTGGTCTTTTTTATGCGCGACCAATTTATAGTTTCTAGTGTTGGGCGGGTCACGCATGAGTAATGAGTTCAAATTGCGCGAAACGAACTGCTGATTCGAATTCAACAGTCATTAAAATCTGCTAATCGCGGCATCCAGAACGAATATTCCCAAGAACTCGCCAGCGAAGGAGATCTATCGTTAGACCCACTGGCTAAGAATACGCCTGAACTCTTTTAGGCGTAAGCGGTGTGATTCGAGTCCACATTAGCGGATGAAAACCCAATAAGGGCGCATCGACACTACGTTCTAGAGCCGCACACAATACCACGATCGCGGACCAATCGCGAATCTTGACAAGAAACGCATCCTAGTTGCACAGCCATTTAGGCGTTAATCAGTCACTCGAGCGATCTAGCAAAAGAGGTTTGCATTCGACATCCCGGCGGCAAAAAGATTGCGCGAAAACTCGAATTCTCAACTTAAAAGTCCAGGAACGGCGGCGCTAATGCGAAAAACAGCTCATTCACACAGTATCGCCGGGCACACTTTCCCACGCTTGAGGGTCGCCAGGGATCTCTCTGGCTCGAACCAAGCTTTGAACAGGTCGCTCTTAGCTCAACGAGCCCAAGCGCTCAGCTTAAACAGACAGTACCCGCCGTGCAGCATCCCGTTTTCGATAAGTGACATCCCAGCGTTGCAGGTTGGGGTGTTGAGCGAGAAGGTCCAGATTCGCGAATCGCGCGAATTGCAGGCCTGCCGCTAAGGTGCAATCCGCCAACGTGAGCCGCTCTCCCATTAGGAATTCACGACCGTGCGCGAGACCGGCTTCGAGGTAACCGAGGCCTTTTTCAAATGCCTGTCGAGCCTGGTTTGCCACATCTACGCTGACAGGTCGTCCAACGGGTGAATTGGTCGCGTGAATGTAGCGTCCGATCGGCGTTAGCACCTGCAGGTCCGCTAACCGTTCCATCTGTCGCGTTTTTGCTCGCTCGTTGACTGATTCTCCAAGCAGATTCGGCGTCGGAAAACACTCTTCCAAGTAATCGATAATGGACAACGATTCGATGAGATAATCAC
>JBLFWZ010000171.1:0-10107 GCA_047611905.1 Gammaproteobacteria bacterium
GAAACTATTACCTGATTGTTTCGGTCGAGTAGGGCGTGCAACAGGCTAAATCTTTGAGAGTGTTTAGAATTCTGCGTCAACATGATTGCGCATGACGTATAAGATCATAGTTCGATTGGGCCACCAAGTCCTACTTCAAAATTCATCGATCGTTGCGGCACCGTTAGGCGCCAATTTGCGATTGGCATCGTCGACGGTTTGCTCGCGCCGGTGACACCCGAATACAGTAATTTCAGCAGGCTCGTCATGTTTCGAAATCGAACTTTGCTCTTCGAGATTCTTCGGAACTGCCAGTGGGCCGCCTCGATCGGCAGTCACTATTGCGCCATGAATGGAGGTTGACCCGTCGCGCTCGTCTTTTCGTGGACGGCATATTCAATTCGTTGCTAGCGGGTGTGAGGCCGTCTACTCGGCGAATCGAATTTTAATACGTCGCGTTTAGCCCGGCACGATTAGACGTTCAGCGAGGTCGTCGATAGTGGCTTCCAATGCTTCCTGGCCGAAGACGAATGCGGCCATGATGACTTGATCAATACCCGCGTCTTCGTATCGACGCAAGGTATCCCGGTCACACGGATTTGCATACGGACACAACGCTATTTTGACATCCTTAACGTCACGTCCTTCGCGGTCGCATTGTTCTTTCAATAGCACCAATTTTGCCGGAACAGCTTCGGGCATTACATCTACGCCGAACCAGTGTCCAAAACGTGCGACGCGCCGCAATGCGAACGTGCTTTCGCCACCAAAATAAAATGGCGGGTGAGGTTTTTGTATCGGTTTAGGATATTGATAGGCCGGTGGTAGCTTAACGAATTCGCCGTCATAACTAGATTCGTGGGTTCCCCACAGTGATTGCATCATTCGAATGTAATCGTCGGTGCGCGCGCCGCGGCGTTCGAAAGACATACCGAGCGCGGCAAATTCATCGGCCATCCAGCCGACACCAATGCCGAAATCGAGACGTCCACCGGAAAGCACATCGACGTCAGCTGCTTGTTTCGCAGTTAACGCCGCATTTCGTTGTGGCAGCACGATAACGCCAGTACCAAGACGCAACCTTGTCGTGTGGGCTGCAAGAAACGACAACAAGGTGAATGGCTCCAAACCCTGGGTGGTGGGTTCGACTGGAAACGAACCGTCTGGCGTATACGGATAAGACGACTCAATGACTTTGGGGACCAGCAGGTGATCGGGCGCCCACACGGAATGGAAACCGCGTTCCTCGAGACCGCGACCCATCCGCGCGACATATTCCGGTGCAGTCATATCACCACCGAACTGCGTCATTACCCCAACTTTCATATTCCTTGCTCCAAATTACGAGATCGGGAAACAGTTTACTTAATTCCGTCGCGCGATCAGCGTTCCGATGTAATGCACTTATCTAAGTAAACTGTCGTCGAAATCAAAATTTGTAGAGGAATAAGAACATGGATTCGGTTATCTACGATAAGCGCGATAGAATTGCGTACGTCACCTTGAATCGCCCAGAAGCAAAAAACGCTATTGATCCCGAAACCGATGCGCGCTTGTGGGAAATTTGGCGAGATTTTCGTGATGACGATGCGGTCGATGTCGCGATCGTGACCGGGACGGGAGACTCCTTTTGTGCCGGCGCGGATCTGAAGTCGTACATGAATCGTTGGCCCGGTGCGAGTAGTGAGGCTGTGCGTAACAACGTCGCTCATGGACTAGGTGGCATTACGCGCGGTCTTCACCGGATCCCGAAACCGATTATCGCAGCGGTTAACGGGTGGGCTTTGGCGGGTGGGTTCGAAACTGCACTGGCATGCGATATTAGGATCGCATCAGATCGTGCGACGTTTGGATCATTTGAAGCGAGACGGGGCTTTCATCATGCAGACGGGGGCATTGTCCGCTTAGTCAACTCAGCAGGCGTATCGGCAGCCATGTATATGTTGCTCACGGCTGAGCCGATAAACGCGCAATTGGCGCATCAATGGGGCCTGGTTGCGGCGGTTGTGCCGCATGAGGAGCTCATGTCGCACGCGGAACTCGTCGCAAACCAGATCCTGCGCAATGATCAGACAGCAGTTCGTTCAGCCAAGGAAACTGTCCTCGATATGATCGGGCGAGATCTCGACGACCAACTTCGAATTGAGGCCCTAAACGGATACAGCATTGCAACACGCCCTGAGGTATCAGAGCGCCTGCGGGGGTTCTATGCAAAAACAGACAGCGGCAGGTATGGTAAGAACAAAACGCCGTTGACTTAAGCCGTGTAGAGCAGGGGACGGTATATTTAAGTCGTTGTCATCGCTCGCGATGCTGCCTACCAGGCGAATTAAATGTACTGCCCCGCGTTTCGTCGTTGACCCGGATACGGATCGCGAAAACGGTTGTCCAGGTCAGTCGGTTTTTCCCTACCTAGCTGATGAGACTCAATCTACACCGATCCTGCAATACTTCGTCCGGCAGGGCGGGCATGCCAGGTGGCTGGGCCAGGAGCAAATGCGATTCGAAGTAGCCATCGTCCGAGGATTTGAGGTCTGCGCGCTCGAGTGCTTCCTGTTCGCGTCGCCGCTCCGTCGAATTAGCAAATCGACGTTGCCGTAATCGATGTTTTAGAACGGGTTGGATCACGTAGCCGCGCGAAATGAGCAGGGCGAACAATTCACTAAGATTAGTATGTAGCAGTGGGAACCCGGCGATCCACGGTTTGTTGGTGCCTGCGTTATCGATAACATCCAAGATCTTTTCGAACGTTTTGGTTCCGATGAAGCTGAATCCACCGGTAATCGTAATAAGAGAGCACTCGCCGATAGCAGCCTTAATATGCGACGGCATGGGTTGCGCCTCAAGGTCTACTGCACAGACATCGTCCATAAAGCCTGCCGCGCGCCCATAGGCCAAGGCGTTGGCCGCGACGTCTAGTCCAACGACTTTCAGATCGTGGTCGGTGTCCTGCGTCAACAAAGACAAACGGTCGAAAAAGGGATCGCAAACGGCGTCCGTTCTTTTACTCGTAAGATAGTTATAGATTTCATCGAACGAACATCCGCATTTCATTAATGCTCCGTTGATCCCATAACCGGCGCATAAATCCAAAACTGTCAGCTCACTCTTGCCGTGGATTCTCCGGATTTCATCAATGCACCAGCGATACACGAGGTTGGACGAAGCCGGGATTTGGTAATCTAGATGCTTCATTCGGCGAAAGTATGGTCGCGATGATTCTAAGTCGTAGATCGCACTAAAATCGTCGTTTGGTTGTTCGGGCTTTTCTGAGGGCCGATTGGACTCGGCGTGAAGCGGGGTGACGGTGCTAATCTTAACCACCGGCCGATCCTCCACTCGGGCAGCGTCATCCCAATGAGCGACGAGTTCCAACATGGCTTGCGGATCCTCGAAGCGGTCCGTTAGGGATCCTATATATGCGGTTTCTTCTTTGCTTCGTGCGTAGCTGGCAGGAGAGCGCTCGTCGATAATTTGACGATGCGGTGTTTCGCCGCGACCAAGCAAATCCGCCACGCCGGTACCTTGATCGAACTGAGATTTTTTGCGCCACACGATGTCATCAGGCAGGAGGTGTTCAAATGCTTTGCGCAAGACCCACTTTTCAATGCGACTGTCCGCAGGTAACTTCAATTCAATCGCAATGCGGAACGCGATATCGAGCATCGCTCGATCCAAGAACGGGACACGCGCTTCGAGACCATGCGCCATCGTCATGCGGTCGACCCGCTGTAGATTGATGTTGTGCATGGTGAGAATCGAACGACGTAGCTCGGCTTGAAGGGCGCTCGGATGCTCGTACTCTTTGTGATAGTCGTAGCCGGCGAACAGCTCGTCTGCGCCTTCTCCGGTAAGCACAACCTTCACGTGTTGAGCTGCGAGGCGTGAAACGTAATAGCAGGGCACCGCGCTGCGAACCAAGTCCTGATCGAACGACTCTAGGTGATACAGAATCTCCGGCAAGTCGCGCTGGATCTCCTCCGGCGTCAAAATGTGCTCGTGGTGATCGGTGCCTAGATGCTCAGCCACTCTTCGCGCGGCTTTGAGATCCGGGCTGTTCGCAAGGCCGACGGAGAAGCTCTTGAGTCCGGGGCAACTTCGGCTTGCTATCGCAGCGATGATGCTTGAATCGAGCCCGCCTGACAGGAATACGCCGAGAGGCACATCTGAGCGGAGGCGTTTCTCGACGGCCTTGGTGAGGGTCTGCTGGATTATTTGGATCGCCTCTGACGCTTCGACAATATCGTCGGTGGCTTCCGGCAGAGTGTAATACTGAGACA
This sequence comes from Gammaproteobacteria bacterium, assembly GCA_047611905.1. Classification (GTDB taxonomy): domain Bacteria; phylum Pseudomonadota; class Gammaproteobacteria; genus UBA11873. Next base: position 4,260 of record JBLFWZ010000171.1, read on the forward strand.
TGCCGCGGCTCGAATCGAACACGTGACCAGGCGGGAATTCGCGAATTTCATCGACATAAGGCGTGAGCGCCTTAATTTCAGAGGCAAAGCAATAACCACCGTCTCGCAGCCCGATATACAGTGGCTTGATGCCAATGGGGTCGCGAGCCGCAATGAGCTTCTCGCCGTGGACCATTACAAATGCAAACATACCGTCAAGGTCGGGGACCCCAGCGGCCCCGCGCTGACGGCAAGTCTCGAGGATGGATTCGGAATCCGAATGCGTTGTGAATTTACTGTCACCAAACGTTTCCCGGAGTGCTAAGTCGTTATAGATCATGCCATTGGCGACGAGCACGGCGGCGTTGTCCTGACTCCTGATCGGCTGTCGGCCACCGTTCGGATCCATAATTGAGAGTCGCCGATGTGCCATGGACACATTGAGTTCTGGTATTGCGGTATCCCCGGAACCATCAAGGCCTCGGTGTGCGATCCGCGCGGCCATCTCTTTGGCCAATTTCGGGGGCAGTTCACCCCATGTAGCTGCAATTCCACACATAATTTAATTCGATGGCGTTTTTGAAGTGAGGCCGCGCGAGACGCAAGCTAGCGACCGCGCAGTCCAGGTTTAGATGCTGTATAACGAACGATATTGTATCGTATTGCGAAATAATATTCTCCTCAATATGCGAGATACAGTGATTATTTAGCTAAAACAGGCGAAAACTCTATTCAGAGTGAGCGTATTTTATATTGATTATCAATGTATTATGTATCCATTCATTCGCAACAACGGCTATTCCGGTATTATCGACGTACCGGGACAGAGTGAGACCCTTTGGAAAATTATCAACACCTACTCGTTGCCCTTCGCCGCATAAATAAGGCGACCGATTTGAGCGCCAAGCGACTCGCCAAGGCCACTGGTCTGACCACGCCTCAGCTGATGGTGATGCAGTCATTCAGCGACGCCGTATCGTTAACGGTGAGCGACGTTGCGCGTGAAATAAATCTGACGCAAGCCACCACGACATCCATCGTCAATGGTCTGGAACGCAGGGGCTTGGTTCACAAGCGCCGTGACGTCACCGACAAGCGGCGGGTCATTGTTTCCCCGACACCAGCCGGAAAAGAAATGATCGTTAATGCGCCAAAGACTTTGCAAGATTTACTTGAACGCGAATTCGAAGCATTAGAACAATGGGAACAATCTTTCGTCGTCGCCGCATTGCAACGTTTGGCGAGCTTGATGAATGCGGGAGGGATCGATGCCGCACCGCTTCTCCATCCGGGTGCGATAGAACAAGTCGAAGAGGGTTCTGCTCAAACGCACGTCGAAATGTTTGACGCGAAAAGATAGGCACTCACGGATCGCGGCCGGTTAGGTTCGCGCGGCGCCGGCGCGCTACGTTGCCCCAGCATCGGGGATTCACGGGTGCCAGATCCTGGACCCTACAGCGACGGTCATGCGGTTGAGGGGGCGGCCGCAAAGAGCGACAACTATATCCCGCCACGGGTTTTCTATTGAGAATGCATTCCGGTATCACCTCCGCTGCTAGAAGCTAAAGGAGCCATGCGTCAATTGAACAATCACAGGCATCATTCCCGCTGAGGTTTATGCAAAATGATTCCGGCAACTGTTTGAAAAGCTAACGTTCGCAACAAATGCTTTAGCTGAATTTCTGGCATAAACTATGTCGTGACGGGATGTGAAAAACGCTAACACTTCGCGAATCGAATGGTGCCAACCAGAGTATGCCGCCGGCAACAGTATTAAGCCCGCAATGAATGAGCGTATTGGTCAGCACGATCACGAACGCGCAAGACCATAATTTGGAATCATATCGGATAGGAATTGCCAACGACGTTAAGCCGAGAAAGACCGAGTAGATTGGTATATGTGCCCAGTAAGAATGATCAGTGTGTTGCCGTTTGTCGATTAGATAAAAGTAGGACAAGTCAAAATCGGGCAACACGCTAGAGAACAGACCAATCGCCAAAAGTTGAAATTTTGCTCGATGGGAAACATCGACGTTCTTCAGTAGCAATTTCCCAATTAGATACCCGCTTGGAACATGTGCAATGAACATAGAATTGTCGCCATATTTTTGATAAACACATGAAACCAATTTATTTCGGCAGGACACTGTCGTTGACGAGGCGAAAGCCGGATAGATTCTGTCCGAAATGTGCAACTAATTGAAGAACTCGAAACACGAGCAGAGCTGGAATCTAAGGCGGTTACGGATCGAGTCAGTTTTCACAATCCAGCAATTGAATGACGCTTCAGTCGCACGACTAACGCTCAGTGTGAATTTGTCGGCATCTACGGACTGACTCCGAAACAGCGTTTAAGTCTGGGGAATGTGGTTCACGCGTTGTCTCTACAAAACGAACACTAAACGAACCGAACCGAACCGAACCGAACCGAACCGAACCGAACCGAACCGAACCGCCAATCGGCGTTATACGCTTCATAGGCTTGACCAAAGTGGCGGACTCGCATCGTGCGTATAAATATAAGCGCTAGTCATCTGAAGCAATGTGCGGCAGGATAAGATTTTCACCAACAACAAACCAAGGAAATAAATATGTTTTCACACGTCATGGTGGGCAGTAACGACATTGCTCGCTCAAAAAAATTCTACGATGCCCTTTCTAGCTCAATCGGTGGACCCGAGGCTGTAGCAGACGACAATGGTCGGCTAATTTACATGCACAACGACGGGATCTTTATTGTGACGCCACCAATCGACGGGAAACCCGCGTGCCACGCCAACGGCGGCACGATAGGTATCGCGTGCAGTTCAGAGGATGAGGTTAAAGCCTGGCACGCAGCCGGCGCGGCAAATGGTGGTAAAGCCATAGAAGACGCACCTGGCATTCGTGAAGGTGGCTTTGGTCCGTTGTATCTTGCTTATCTGCGCGATCCGGATGGCAATAAGCTGTGTGCGTTATATCGTAAGGCTTGATCTTTAGTCATTGCGACGCCAAGAGCCGTCGGCTCTTGGCGCGGTAATTCGATGTACTCACAATGTCTTTCGCTGACGTGACTGACAATTGCGGGAATTGAAGAAGCCTCGCCAATTGGCTAGGCTATCGACTGATAGAACATTTCATTTGAGCGTTTGCCTAACCCATTCAAGCTAGGCGTTACGTGCTATAGCATGCGATTTCTTCAGCTTGCAGCCATCCTACACCCGTCGCCTCCGTCACGTTGAGCCCTAGGAGGGGAGCCCTTCGACGACGATCTTGTGTTCCGACTTAAAAACTCTAGTCGTTGCGATCTGCAATGCACTGCATTCGACCATGGGCACGGTTTACTACGACAGCAGAGAGGCTGTCGACATCGATTCCAACTTAAACTAAGTTTCGTATCGGCAACGCTTCGCGGGGTGCGCCGCTTGCGGATTGACGTATTGCCGCAATATCCGCGCTACTAGGTCGGCGTCCATCTACACGCCAATTATGATTTCCGACAATAGGAGAGAAGTTATGGGTCGATTAGATGGCTTAGTTGCAATCGTAACCGGCGCGGCGCGCGGACAAGGTGAGTCTGAAGCGCGCTTGTTCGTGGCCGAGGGCGCAAAGGTCATTCTGACCGACGTATCGAACGACAGGGGGATCGAAGTCGCCAATGAACTGGGTCCGAACGCCAAGTTTCTGCGTCAGGACGTTGGATCCGCGCAGGCTTGGGAGGAGGTCGTCGCGGAAACGTTGAGCACATTCGGCCGCATCGACGTCTTGGTGAACAACGCCGCCATCGTTCGCCCACTACGGCTCGAGGCGACGGAACCAAGTGACTATGACGAAATGTATCGGGTAAACCAATTTGGCGTATACCTCGGCATGCGCGCGGTTATCGAACCCATGAAACGCCAAGATGGCGGCTCGATTATCAATATCGCATCTGTCGCCGGGCTCACCGGCACCTCGAGTCTATTCGCCTATTCGGCAACGAAGTGGGCGGTACGCGGCATGACTCGTTCGGCCGCGAAGGAGCTGGCGAGGTACAAGATCCGGGTTAACGGTGTCTTCCCAGGCGTGATTGATACGCCGATGAACGACGGCAACTCCGACAAAATGAACCAAGGCATGATTCAGGCGACGCCGCTTCGACGGATGGGCGAAGTGGACGAGATAGCGCAAGCCGTTTTGTATTTAGCTTCCCCGGAAGCGTCCTTCACGACCGGCGCGGAAATCGCAATCGACGGCGGGCTTTCAGCCTAAGGTGTCACCTAAATGTCGAAGTCTGCTACAACACTAGAGCGCTTGGAGTACTAGTCAATGGATAAACCGTTAGTTGTTATTACCGGTGCGAGTTCAGGAATTGGCGCAGCCGCGGCGCGCGCCCTTAGCGGCGAAGGTTATCCGTTATTGCTGACGGCGCGTCGAATCGATCGCCTGCATGAACTCGGACTCCCGCATTGCCTTTGCCGGCAAAACGATGTGGCAGATATTGAGGGGTTCCGCCGCGCGGTTTCGGATGCGGAGACTGAATACGGGCCGGTGGATTTACTGATCAACAATGCGGGCGCGATGACACTTGAGCAGTTTCGCAATCAAGTCCCCGAAGACTGGAAAAAGCTGTTCGATACCAATGTCGTTGGGCTGTTGAATACGACCTCCGTTATCTTTCCCGGAATGCTTGATCGCAAGGGCGGAACAATTCTCAATATTGGTTCCACCTCCGGCTATACCCACTATCCGAATCACACAGTTTATGGCGGCACCAAGCACGCCATTCGGGGCATGACGGAGGGGCTGCGGCGCGAGGCCGCGCCGCGCGGTGTCCGAGTGATGATGATTTCTCCTGGAATGGTGGACACGGAGCTGCTGGGCGGCACGCGCAACGAGACCATCGTCGATGAGTATGAGTCGTTTAAGCGCTACCTCGACGGTGGCGTCGCACCGGATGAGGTTGCAAAGGCGATCCTGTTTGCCTACCAACAACGCCAAGAAGTGGCGATTTGGGACATGATTATTGCGCCGACCGGCCAGCGAGCGTAGAGAAAATTTGGGGACAGGAAAATTTGGGGACAGTATAGAATGGCACTAAGTTAAGCTTTCTCACCCCGTCACGGCTCACGTGAGACAAGGGCTAAGCGATTGAAAACATACGGTGAAGCTCCTTAACTTAGTGCCATTCGGGACAGTATATTTAATTCAATAAAATCCGTAACCGTTGAACGGCACCTTCGAGCTTTTAAATTAAATATACTGTCCCCAAATTATGTCCCGCCTAAGTCTTTGAGGAAAAAGCCATGAGTCCACGCTCGAATCAACGTTGGATACTGCGCGCACGACCGGACGGCATCGTGACCTCCGATTTGTTTGAGAAGGACGAAGTGCCAGTCGCCGAGTTAAAGGAAGGCCAAGTACTGGCCAAAACCTTGTACTTGTCATTCGATCCGACGCAGCGAGCATGGATGGCGATGGAAACCTACATGCCCATCATTGAGTTGGGTGAGGTCATGCGTGCGGGCGGAATCGTTCAAGTTATTGAGTCAAAACACGCAAAATTCAAACCTGGCGATATCGTCAACTACTTGTGCGGGTGGCAGGAGTACGTTGTTTTTGAACCCGATCGTCCGGGTCTTGTGCCTGCAACGAAATTACCTGGGCATCTCGATCCTGCATTGATGCTCGCGTTGTCGCTAACAGGGTTAACGGCCTACTTTGGCCTGCTCGATATCGGAAAACCGAAAACCGGCGACACGGTGCTCGTGAGTGGTGCTGCAGGTGCTACCGGTTCTGTCGTTGGACAGATCGCGAAAATAAAGGGCTGTCGTGTGATCGGAATCGCCGGCGGCGCCGAGAAATGCTCATGGTTAATCGACAAAGGAAAGTTCGATGCCGCGATAGATTA
>JBLFWZ010000172.1:0-10066 GCA_047611905.1 Gammaproteobacteria bacterium
AATCGTCGCGGGCGCGGCGGCGGTTTAACTAGAAATAAATTTTGACTAGATTGAGGATCTGAATGATGAGTTCAGGAGACGTAGTACAAGTCATCGGCGCCGTAGTAGACGTCAAATTTCCTAACGACGCGGTGCCCAAAATTTACGATGCGTTGAACATCGACGATAGCGAAATAGTCCTCGAGGTACAGCAGCAGATCGGCGATGGCGTGGTGCGAACGATCGCGCTTGGCACCACGGACGGGTTGCGTAGGGGCATGTCCGTTCAAAATACTGGCGAAGGACTCAAGGTCCCTGTTGGCCAAGAAACCCTCGGCCGGATCATGAATGTGCTGGGCGATCCGATCGACAATAAAGGCCCGATCGGTGAGCAAGAACGCATGGTGATCCATCGTGCCGCGCCGAAGTTCGTCGAATTGTCGGCCACCCAAGACTTACTCGAAACGGGTATCAAGGTTATCGATTTGATTTGCCCCTTCGCCAAAGGTGGCAAAGTCGGACTGTTCGGTGGTGCCGGTGTGGGCAAGACCGTCAACATGATGGAACTGATTCGTAACATCGCAATCGAGCATAGTGGGTTTTCGGTGTTTGCTGGGGTCGGGGAACGAACCCGCGAGGGCAACGATTTCTACCATGAAATGAAGGATTCGAACGTCCTCGATAAAGTTTCGCTGGTCTACGGCCAAATGAACGAACCGCCTGGAAATAGGCTCCGAGTTGCATTGACTGGCTTGACCATCGCGGAGAAATTTCGCGACGAAGGGCGCGACGTTCTCTTCTTCGTAGATAACATTTACCGCTTTACACTAGCGGGTGTGGAAGTATCCGCACTGCTTGGGCGTATGCCTTCGGCAGTGGGTTATCAACCTACTCTCGCCGAGGAAATGGGCCGCTTACAAGAGCGAATCACGTCGACGAAAACAGGTTCGATTACCTCAATTCAGGCCGTCTACGTGCCGGCTGATGATTTGACCGATCCGTCTCCGGCGACGACGTTTGCTCACTTAGACGCCACCGTCGTGCTGTCTCGTCAGATCGCCGAGCTCGGAATCTATCCGGCGGTTGATCCGCTAGATTCGACGAGTCGTCAATTGGACCCGCTGGTCGTCGGTCAGGACCATTACGATACGGCACGCGCGGTACAAAATACCTTACAGCGCTATAAAGAACTGCGTGACATCATTGCAATTCTCGGCATGGATGAATTGTCCGAAGAAGATAAATTGAGCGTGTCGCGCGCGCGTAAGATCCAACGATTCTTGTCGCAACCGTTCTTTGTTGCAGAAGTATTTACTGGTAGCCCCGGCAAATATGTCTCGCTAAAAGATACTATTTCGGGCTTCAAGGCGATTGTTGCAGGTGAGTATGACCACCTTCCGGAACAGGCTTTCTATATGGTCGGTACCATCGACGAAGCCGTCGAAAAAGCGAAAAACATTTAGGCCGACGAGGGCCGATTAATGCCAATTCATGTCGACATTGTTAGCGCAGAGCGTGAAATCTTTTCTGGTCCTGCAGAAATGGTATTTGCCCCTGCAGTACTCGGTGAGGTCGGAATTGCGCCCGGCCATACACCGCTTTTGACGCAGCTTGGCCCGGGCGAAGTCCGCCTCAAGTTTGAAGATGGTACGGAAGAGGCGTTCTACGTTTCAGGTGGAGTGCTGGAAGTCCAACCGAAAGTCGTAACCGTCCTCTCCGATACGGCAGAGCGCGCCGAAGATTTAGACGAAGCACTTGTGCTGAAAGCGAAGGAAGCTGCTGAAGCACTATTGAACGATAAAGAAGGCTCGATCGATTACGCGATGGCGCGCACCGAACTCGCAGAAACCGTCGCCCAATTGCAAACAATCGCACGCATGCGCCGCCGTGCCGGCGGCGGCCGCGGTTAGCCGCCTACTTAACCCGCCGTTTTCTCCTAGAAATCCGCGCCGCAAAGTTTGTGGCGACGCGACTTGCGCCTTATTATTAGGCCACATGAATTTGGGGATCCGCTGATGACTCTAAGTGTCTGTATCTTGGCAGCTGGACAAGGTAAGCGTATGCATTCTGATTTGCCTAAAGTACTGCATCGAATCGGTAATAAAGCCTTAGTCGAACATGTTCTTGATACGGCGGGTGAAGTATCCAAAAAGCCTCCTATCGTCGTCTACGGACATGGCGGTGAACAGTTAAGAAGCGCGATTTCGCACGAAGTAGTGTGGGTTGAGCAACGCGAACAGCTTGGTACTGGTCACGCTGTGAGAGAAGCGTTGCCACATTTAGTCGATTCGGATATGACGCTCATTCTCTATGGGGACGTCCCCCTGCTCCGAGCAACAACCCTAGATAAACTAATTGCAGCAGCACAAACGACCGGCTTTGGTTTGCTAACCGTCGTGCTTGGCGATCCTGCCGGTTACGGACGCATTGTAAGAAACTCGTCTGGCGCGGTCGTTCGAATTGTAGAGCACAAGGATGCTTCGCTATCCGAGTTATCGATCACCGAGGTGAATACAGGAATTATGGCAATTCAAAGTTCACTCTTGCAGCGTTGGATCCCAGCGCTCGAAAATAATAACGCGCAAGGGGAATACTACTTAACCGATTGTGTCGCCGCTGCAGTAGAGCAAGGTATTGAAATCTCTGCGGTGCAAGCCGATCACGAAGCGGAAGTAACGGGTGTCAATAATCGTCTCCAACTCGCGACCTTAGAGAGGGAGTATCAGAACGCAATAGCAAAAGATCTGATGGAGTGTGGCGTCATGCTCAGGGATCCGACTCGAATCGACGTCCGTGGACAATTGCGTTGCGGTCGGGATGTGGAAATTGATATCAATACGTTATTCGTCGGCAATGTAACGTTAGGTGATCGTGTTTCCGTTGGACCGAACTGTGTGATTGAAAACGCTGTAATCGGTGACGGCGTCGAGATTTTAGCGAATAGCGTGATAGATAGTGCCCAAATTGGCAACGATTCAAAAATAGGACCCTTCGCACGGATTCGACCGGACACCGTGCTCGGTAATGCTGTTCATGTAGGCAATTTCGTCGAGATTAAGAAAACTGTTATTCGCGATGGGAGCAAGGTAAATCATCTAAGCTACGTTGGTGATAGCGACATTGGACGCAATGTGAATGTCGGTGCCGGGACCATAACTTGTAATTACGACGGCGCATTCAAACATAAGACAACGATCGAAGATGACGTATTTATCGGTTCAGACACCCAACTGGTGGCGCCGGTTACGGTGCGCCGTGGCGCGACAATTGGTGCAGGGACTACCGTCACTGCGGAGGTTGCGGCGGACGATCTTGTCATTAGCCGGGTTAAGCAGAAGTCTATATCCGGTTGGAAACGTCCACGTAAACCGACAACTTAAGGTGAGTCGCTGTCCGTTCAGATAGAGGTTCACCTAATATTTTTCACTATCAAGACGACTCGAACCATGGCTAAGCCGACCGCAGATCTATACGACGAACATGGCGAAGCCTTGCGCGTCCTCGCCCCTTTGTTCCGCGATTTCGGTGGGATTTTATCGTTTGAAGGGCCAGTCTCGACTTTAAAAGTGTACGAAGATAACTCCTTAGTGCGCAGCGCCTTGGAGGAAAACGGAGGCGGTCGCGTGCTTGTCATCGATGGTGCCGGATCACTAAGGTGCGCCTTAGTTGGCGACAATCTTGCTGCTTTGGGAGCACAGAATAACTGGGCAGGTATCGTCGTATTCGGTTGCATTCGCGACGCAGTTCTAATTAGTAAAATCAGAATCGGCGTGAAGGCGCTGGCAACTAATCCTCGTAAGAGCGTAAAGAAAGGCCTCGGCGAGCGCGATATAGCGGTTCGGTTCGCCGACGTGAAAATGTCGCCTGGGGATCATTTGTATGCCGATCCCGATGGAATTGTTATCGCAGAGAATAAAATTTAACTCGGCAGAGCATCGCTTAGCAATGATGTGAAGGTGCGCTTTGACCTCGCCGCATAAGCGTCGGGTTCAACTCTGCAGTCGTAATGGAGATTGCCAATGAGTAATCAGTTTACCGTAGCTTGCGTGCAGAACTCAGCGATTGACGATGTCGCTCACAATATTCGCGATGTCTCCGAACTCGTCAGACAAGCAGCCGGCGAAGGTGCTGAGTTTATTTGCTTGCCCGAGTACTTTGCTTGCCTTGAGAAATCTGACGCACTGTATCTGGAACACGGTTATGGGGAAGCGGATCATCCAGCGCTAGCAGCGCTACGCAGCCTAGCCGAAGAATTGAATGTTTGGATGCTGCTAGGGTCGTTAGCGGTAAAAATCAGCGACGTAAAAGTTAACAATCGTAGTTACCTTATCGATTCTGAAGGCGACGTTGTCGAGACCTACGATAAAATCCATTTATTCGACGTGGCATTGAAAGAGGGCGAGGCCTATAGCGAGTCGAATATTGTGGCTCCCGGCGAACGCGCCAAGACTGCGGCATTACCCTGGGGAACATTGGGATTTAGTGTTTGTTACGATGTCCGTTTCCCCCAACTGTATCGCCGTTTGGCCCAAGCCGGCGCTCAGATGCTGACCATACCAGCCGCTTTCACAGCCACCACGGGACGGGCACATTGGCACGTTCTGGTCCGTTCGCGCGCAATTGAAACCGGATGTTACGTGTTTGCTCCTGGACAATGCGGCAAGCGACCGTGGGGACGCCGAACTTACGGGCACTCGTTAATCGTTGATCCGTGGGGAGAAGTTCTTTGTGACGGCGGCGAGGAACGTGGCATTGTGGTCGCGAACGTCGATTTGGACAAAGTTGCTGAGGCGCGCCGAATGATTCCCGCGTTAACTCACGATCGTCCGATCAAAGACGGCGCGGGTTAACATCGCAAGACCCAGAATTCAGCGTTGATTCAGCTTCTAGCGCGTAGCATTCCATCTGCCGAATAGCACAATGCTTTCGCGAGGAGATTGAACATGCTGAGACGAAACCATTTGCAGACCGTGCGCATCGCGATCGTCTTGCTTACCCCGCTATCCGCGCATGCGAATCACGGCCAAATAACCAGCGAGCCGCAAACTGATTACGCCACGGTCGAACAAGTGAAAATGCTCACGAAAATCGTGAGTATTCCGGTTGCGCGTGAGCAGTGCTGGGAAGAAGCCGTGACGCATTACCAACCAGCACCGCAAAACCATTCCTATACGTCGACCATTGTCGGCGGTATTTTAGGTGCGGTCGTCGGCAATAAATTCGGCAAAGGTAGCGGCCGGGATTGGGCGACAGTGGCCGGTACAACCTTGGGTGCGTCGATCGGCAGCGATTACAATAATCGTCGCGTCGCGCAAGGCGGGTCAAACCAACCGTCCATTGAGCGCCGTTGTCGGGTCGTCAACGAGAATCAACAGGAAGAACGCGCCGACGGATATTTAGTTACGTATAATTACAATGGTCGACGCTACGAAACGCGCACTGACACTCATCCGGGAGATCGCATCGCCGTACGGATCAACGTTCGACCGGTGCAGGGGTATTGAACGTGGCGGCAAAGCGAAATAGGACTGGTTCTTATCGTGCAATTTTTGCGACAATTGAAGCTTGATTTCGAATCGAGAATTAGTCGTCGACTGATAATGTCAATTATGTCCACACATCGGAAAATAATTTTCGCGATATTGCTCTGCATTCATGGGTTTGTCGCGGTGGTCCACGCTCAGCCCGAGCGTCTGCTCATAGCGCAGTTGGTTCACGTTTCACAAGATAAAGCTGCCGCACAAGCTCGCGAAGATACGGGTGGTAGAGTCCTGGACGTCAAAACAACGGTGCAAGATGGTAATACCATCTACTTGGTTAAAGTGTTGCTCCCTGACGGTCGGGTCAGAGTAATTTCAGTGCCCGCGGGCTAACTAGCAGTTCGATGTTCGATTTTCGTATATCCCAATGCGTGCGCTGATAATCGAAGACGAGCCCGCCTTGCGCGAGCAACTTGTGAGTCAATTGCACGCAGAAGGTTTTGCTGTCGATTCAACTGGCAGCGGTGTCGAGGGAGTCTATCTGGGTTCGGAATACCCGATCGACGTGGCGATCGTCGACCTCGGCTTGCCAGACATTTCCGGCACGGAAGTGATACGTCAATGGCGCGCGGCGGAGCGAAGTTTTCCCGTACTAATTCTCACCGCACGCGGACGCTGGGAGGATAAGGTTTCTGGTCTCGAAATTGGTGCAGATGATTATCTGGTCAAGCCGTTTCACCCCGAGGAGCTTATCGCACGATTGCGCGCCCTAGTCCGTCGTTCTGCCGGTTGGGCCGAGTCAAAATTACGCTGTGGTCCAATCATTTTAGATACTGCTGCAAAGTCGGCGTCCGTAGACGATGTGGCTGTTGAAATTACTGCCTTTGAGTACAAAGTGCTGGAGCATCTGATGCTTCACACGGGGCGCGTCATATCAAAAACCGAATTGACCGAACATCTCTACGAAGATGAGACGGATCGCGATAGCAACGTTCTTGAGGTTATTGTTGGACGGCTACGAAAGAAACTCGATCCGGCACGCGATACGAACCCGATCGAGACCGTTCGCGGGCAAGGGTACAGGTTTAGCTTTCAGCGTAGTGGCGAAGATAATTAGCCGCGTAGCGCGAAGCTCGCTAACACTCAATTAGGCCGATTAAACTGGCAGACGGGAATGACCGCGCAATTGCCAGGGTAAAATTGTCCCGCAAAATTCCGATGAACGATTTGGAACACATAGTGTCTTGAGATCACTAAACGCGAGAATCGTGGTTGCCGCCGGTGTCGTACTCGCCGTGTTTCTGAGCGCAGCCGGGCTCGCACTTGATCAAGCCTTTCGCGACACCGCCCTCACCTCAGTACAGGAGCGCCTTACGGGAAGAACTTATCGAGTACTCGGTGTTTTGGATTTGGCAGATTTGAGCGAGCAGCGCAGTCCGGCTGAGTCGTCACCCGATCCCTCACTAGCGACGCCTGAGTCTGGTTATTATGCGCAGGTTTTAAACGAATTGAACGAACGGGTCTGGAACTCGCGATCGATGCTTGGGCTCACGTTCGAAGGGCCTCGTGAGCGGACGGTCGGTGATTTTCTCTTCTCAAAAACGGAGTCTTCGACTGGAGAATCGCTGTTCGTTCTGAGCTACACCGTGCTATGGGAAGGAACCGGAGCCGAATCCGCCGTGTATACCGTGCAAGTCGCGGAAAACGAACGCGCATTCACGGAACTTGTCTCGCGATTTCGAAAAAGCCTTTGGCTCGGTTTTGTCGGAATAGGAGTCGTCTTACTCCTTCTGCAAACCGCGATATTACGCTGGGGCCTGAAGCCACTACGCGACGTCGCGCTCGAAGTTAACCGCATCGAGCGTGGCGAGGAATCAGAATTGACTGGTCGCTACCCCCTAGAGCTAAATGCCCTTACGGACAACTTAAATGCCTTGATTCGAACCAACGAGTCTAGCGTTAAGCGATACCGAAACGCACTCGGGGATTTAGCGCACAGTCTGAAAACGCCACTCGCGGTACTGCGAAACAATGTCGAACAATTGAGCATCGCGACCGATTCTGACGATTCATTAGTCGAATCCCTGGATCAACTTGATTCGACGATTAACTATCAATTACAAAGAGCGGCCGTCGCAGGGCGATCAGTGCTGGGCGGATCGTTCGAGATAGCACTGGTTGTGGAACAGATTGCGAATTCATTGCGCAAAGTGCACGCCGATCGCAACCTACAAATAACTGCAACAGTTGAACCAGGGGCGAAGTTTCAAGGCGACCGGGGCGACATGATGGAAATCGTGGGGAACATCGCGGACAACGCGTGCAAATGGGCGAGAAGTTCCGTGTCAATCAAAGTTTGGCTAGAAGCGAACGATCGTAAGCCCTCGCTTCTAGCGCTCATAATTGAGATCCGCGATGACGGTGTGGGGATGCCGCAAGAAGACGTCGCCAAGGCGATGTTACGCGGCTCGCGTCTAGATCAAAGTACCGATGGGCACGGTATTGGGCTTGCGGTTGTCAAAGAGCTTGTCGAAGACGTCTATAACGGGAAATTAATAATAAATTCCTCCTCGGCCGGAACTGTCGCGCAAATGCGCTTTAACAACTAATAGTCTCCTAGGACGACCCATTGTCAGGCCACAGTCGGTATAATGGCCGGCTAAACGGGGACTTTTTGCATGGCCGCTATTCAAACATTAACTTCGCAAGCACCAGTTCTGCTTAATGGTCGTCGAAATAATTCGTATTCAAATGAAGAGTTAATCGATTGTGGGAAGGGCGGATTATTTGGGCCCGGCAATGCGCAATTACCCCTACCGCCAATGTTAATGTTTGATCGAATCACGAGGATCGAAGACACCGGTGGTAAATACGATCGCGGAATCATGATTGCAGAACTCGATATTAATCCGGAGCTGTGGTTTTTCCAATGTCATTTCGAAGGCGATCCCGTCATGCCTGGTTGTCTTGGTCTTGACGCCATGTGGCAGCTTGTTGGGTTCTTTCTCGCGTGGATGGGTGGTTTAGGGCATGGTCGTGCGCTTGGTGGAAATGAGATTCAATTTACTGGACAAGTCACGCCAGACAAGAAGCTAATTACCTACTCAGTCGATATTAGGAGAGTGATCAACCGATCCCTCGTAATGGGCATCGCCGATGCTACGATGGCGGTCGACGGCGAGGAGATTTATACGGGCAAGAATCTCCGCGTCGGGCTTTTCACCGACGTTTAGAGCGGATCAACTAAATCGATTTTTGCTTAGACTTTATATGGTCGCGAACCATCGCGATTTGCTCGCGGATATTGTTCATCCACGGGTTGCGGTCGAGTACGCTTTCAAATGCCTGTAGAGCAAGTTCGGGTTCATCAATCTGCAGATAAACTTGCGCCCGCCCCGACATGGCGCCGAAGTGCCGAGGTTCTAGCAGTAACGTTTGCTCAATATCGCGCAGCGCACCGGGAAAATCGCCCGCTAGGTACAGTACGATAGCTCGTTGATTCCACGCCTCTGCGAACTCGGGTGCATGTTCGACGAGTGAGTTTAGATCTGCGATCGCGGCATCGAAATCATTTTCATTGAGCGCGCGTCGCGCGTCGCGCATTATTTCCGACGATTTTTTATCGGGACTTTCGTGCCAGATAGCCCATATTTCACTTTCAGCTTGCTTCGCCAACCGTCGATCTGTCGATTCTTGCAGATCGATAAATAGCGGGCCAAGCCGCTCGTCTGTTTGGTCAGCATTACAATAGGGCGTCCAAACAATGATCGTTAGAATTAAACCAGCAAGGTAAGAAAATTCGCATCTTGAGCCGAGTCTGAGATTTGATTTCACGGTACGGGCCTCTTGTCGATAATTCGGGTTCGACCTAGATCGAACTTAAAACGGTGCGCGCTGCATCCAAGGTTCGCTCGATCTCGTTCGGTCCGTGACAGCTCGAAACAAACCCAGCCTCAAAGGCCGACGGAGCGAGATACACCCCTGCTTTTAGCATGCCATGGAAGAATCGATTGAATCTTTCAGAGTCACAGCTGGTTGCCTGTTTGAAATTTGTAACCGACTCGGCATCGGTGAAGAATAGCCCGAACATTCCTGTGACGTAATTTGTCGCCATCGGTATCGCGCAATCGCGCGCGATTTCAGCAATACCCTCGACAATTCTTTGAGTGCCTGCGCGCAGATCTTCGTAGAAACCGGGCGTGCTCAGAATCTCTAAGGTCGCTAGTCCACAGGCCATCGCGAGTGGGTTTCCCGATAGCGTGCCGGCCTGGTAGATGTCGCCGGCAGGGGCGAGTTGATCCATGATTGCGGCTGGACCGCCAAATGCGCCAACGGGCAATCCGCCGCCAATTATCTTTCCGAGGACGGTGATGTCGGGTGTAATTCCATATAAGCCCTGTGCGCTATTAGGGCCTACTCGAAAGCCGGTCATGACTTCGTCGAAGATTAACAACGAACCATATTGGTCACAGACGTCGCGCAAGGTTTGTAGAAAACCCGGAAGCGGAGGAATGCAATTCATATTGCCGGCGATCGGTTCCACGATGATGGCCGCGACCTCTGAGCCGATTTTCGCGAACACTGATTTCACTTCCGCCGCATCATTG
>JBLFWZ010000173.1:0-9996 GCA_047611905.1 Gammaproteobacteria bacterium
AGGCCACTGATGACTTTTCCATCCGGGGTCATAATCGTGCCGTCTGCGGCAACGATGAACCCTTGCTCATTGACGCTGACAGGCGGGCCGGTAATCACTTCTCCGTCCTTCGTTGTTACGGAACCATCGGCTTGAATAATCAAGTCTTCTTTCGCATAGACCCTTCCATCGGCGTCTACGTAGTCCCCGTTCTCATTGACCGTGAAGCCGGCAGCCGCCAATTGATGTTCTTTCGAACCCAATATTTTGCCGTCTTTGGTCATTACGGTACCGTTCGCAAGGACGACGATGTCGTCTTTCGAGATGACATTGCCGTCAGCGTCTACATAGTCGCCATTCTCGTTGAGCGTGAGGCCAGCTTCTGCCAGTACTTGCGCTTTGGTTTTGACCGAACCGTCCGCGCCGATGATTAGATCTTCTGCCGGAATTTCATTTCCGTTAGCGTCAACAAATCGACCATCTGCCGTTTGGGTGACCACATCCTGTGCACGCAATACGTTGCCGTTGGCATCAACGAATTCGCCTTTCTCGTTCACCATTACGTCTTTGGCAGCAAGTAATTTGCCGCTCTTCGTCGTCACGGTGCCGTTATCGCTAATGACGAGGTCTTGTTTTTTGATCACCGTGCCATCAGCGCTAACCCAATTGCCGTCTTTATCGATGGTCGCGCCAGCAGCTGCGGCCGCTATGCGAAGCTGTGCCTCGGCCGCCATTTGGGTCGCGAGATCGAACAATTCAGAAGGTGTGACACCAACGAAATCGGCGAGGCTGCGATCATCACGATTGCGTAAAAATGTTTGAAGTTCGCCTTTGTCTTCCGCTAGTCGAATCAGTGATGCTTGTTTCGGTGTCACAGCAATAGTAATTGTTGAGTAACGCAGATCTTGTCGTTGCTGAGGCAGCTTGATGTCGTCGAGGTGTTCCTCGTACGGTTCGCGGCCCGTTGCCAGCACGGCGATGTCTTGCACGACCGGGATCATGATGTCGGTCGGCGGAATTTCACGAACTTTCTGCGAGACTTTCAACCACGATGGTGCGGCAATGAGGTCTTTGATATCGTTTTCATCGATCGTTGGTGTGGAAACGCCTGCTTCGCGCGTTGGTACGTTAACGAAAATATCGATTCGATTGCCCGGGCGCATCATTGCCGCCTGCGATCCTTGGTCGTCTATGGTTAACGTAATTGCACGCAGCCCTTGCGCGACTAGATCCGAAAAATCGATTGGGTACTCATCAACCAGGAAGCTAGCAAGTAGCGGTTTCCCGGA
The DNA here is from genome assembly GCA_047611905.1 of Gammaproteobacteria bacterium. Classification (GTDB taxonomy): domain Bacteria; phylum Pseudomonadota; class Gammaproteobacteria; genus UBA11873. The sequence goes on from JBLFWZ010000173.1 coordinate 1,269, forward strand.
TGCGAGGTCTTGGGCCAAGAAACGATGGCTGTTCGCGTCGAAGTAGGCCGGGTAGATAACGTCGCTATGGACGTATTCAGCTGGGACTTCTCGCACCGAGAATGAGCCCTGACCAATTTGTGTTCCGCGCGTTAGATTGCTTGATGCAACCACCACTTGCACGTTCTGTAGTTTGTCGCCTTCTAAGCGCTGCCTAATGGCCTCTTCACGACTATTTAGATAAAGCGCAGAAAAAAGAGCGGCAACAATACCGAACCCAATGGCGCCGACTAGCAGCAACCAAACTTTTGAACCCCCATCAGATGCCATTACGTGCTCCCGAGCGTCGTTATTAACTTAGTACGGTTTGGAGGCGTGGCTAAGTGCGCACGACACTAAGGGTCGCAACACTTGGCCCCAATACTGCTAGAACTAATTGATGCGTATAGACACACCACGTCTTCGGCAGATCCCCCGATATTCATAACCGTCATGTTCAGTTCTGCGACGTAGGCGCGCCGCGACCTGATAGTTTGCTGAAGCTAGCTTCAGCCATCCCCGTTACGCTTAAGTCTTTATAAACTAGCGCTTAAACCTATCTCGTTTTATTGTTCAGTGAGTCTTATGCCCACCTTTGAAAATTCGTTATTGCCAGTGTTGCCACGTTGTAGTTAGAAGAAATCAAACGGCAATAAATCTTCTACGATGTCGCCAATATCCGGCGGCAAATCGCTACTCAATCCTTCTAAACCCGGAATTGAGCCTGTGAAATAGCTTGTGATGTTACTGAAAATTGCATCCAAACTGGGGCCGGCGAGTTCCGTCGCCCGGTCCTCGGAAACACCTTGGCTCGTGAGCCAGTTGCGATACGAATTGAAATCGAAATCGGTCAGTGCTGTCGATGCCGGAACCGCTCGCGGCGGCAACTCTGAACCTTGGGTCGCTACATCACCGATTCCACTATTGATTACTGCAATGGGTGAGATGATCGTGTCCGCCGAGCGAATATCAAATTCGGGCCATTGAGACAGCGACATGGCGTAGGAGTAGCCAGAATAGTTGTCTTGAATAGTCCGCATCGTGTACCTAATCATGTCTGTGCCAGGGCCTAACAAAACGAGTATGCCAAGTGCGGTGACTACGGTGTATTCCACCATACCTTGCCCACGCTGATAGACCCGTCGTGCGTTCACAATATGTCGTGCGTCACTTCGTTGACAATAATCCGGGTGCCGTCTTTCGAAACCTCGGTAATCACCAGGTTCAAGGTTTTGCGACCTTTTCGTAATGCGAACACGTGCGTGACGCCACCTAGGAGTGATCTGTCCATGTCGAACGCCCAGCCGTCGTTTTTATATCGCGATCGGTAGAAATCGATATTTGTCCGGATGTCATGCTTGTTACCAAGCAGCATTGTTCGTCCTTTCTGCCCGGGATCCTGCGAGAGCACTTCATTTAGCGTGTGGCTCCCTTGCATCGACGGGAAATCTTCTCCGAGTGTAGGAGACTTAGAACCGGTAGGCAAGCGGCTTATGGACAAAAAACCTCCGCTACTTCCGTCACTTGCAGCCTGAACTTGAACCGTCATGAGATAACCGTCTTCGATCCGAGATATTACCGTCCAAGGCCGGTTGACATTGCTAATTGTGTAGCCGGGTTCGTTGCCTCGAGGGGTACTCCATTGATCGTGGTAGAACGCGATGACGTCATCAAGAGATTCTTTGCTCGTAAACCGACGCACGCTCGAGTTCATTCCGTTCACTCGCATGCCACCACCGACAACGGAAACTCGCGCTTGGTCGGGAGGTGGGAAATCCGGTTGCTTTGCGTGTGCCGGCAAACCAAACAAGCTGGTGGCGCAAACAACAACCCCGAGTACGAGAATCCGTAGTGTTCGGTGTGTCACTCGATGCAGTCCCGTTCGCGTGTGTAAGTGTCGTCGAAATCACATCGTCCGGCGTCGTCACAACTGTGTGTCTCAGTTCCATCATCCAGTCGATCGCGGTGCACGGCTTCGCTGTCGATGTGTCCAAACCAAAGGCTACCTTTATCATCGGCCCAATGCGGCGTCTCGAGGTCGAAAGGATTCTGCAGATAATTGGGCTGCCCGCAACGGCGTAACTCCGGTGCTAATACGCCAATCGCGTCCCATACTACCGACAGTCCGGGTAGATCAAATAGCGCCTTGAGCAAGCTTGTCGGCACCGCGCCGGCCGCTTGATTGTATGTCTGTTCGCGACCCCCGGCGTTCCAGCCGTCGGTTAGAACGCCGGCGTTGCTACTAAAAATTATCGGTGTTGCGGGCTGCGCACCGACCTGTCCAATTGCCTGGCCGAGCGAGCGGTACACGGGTACCGAAGTCACTGGCACCGAGACCGTAGAAGTTGCATACCCGTCGCTATTGATGGCGTCGAATCCAACCGAGCTCCCCAGCACTCCGAGCAGGTCGCCAACGGCACTGAACACGACGTTGAGGACGCCAAGCAACACATCAAATACGGTGTCGATTATTGGTAGCCCGGGGGTATCTTGTGAACTAACTAGGCCGCTCGTGATACTTCCCCGATTGTACATGGCCAATCCCGTGTGGTCGTACCAACTAAAATTTGGATCCACGGATGCGAAACTATCTTTGTCGTCTTTGGTGATAGGGGTTCCGGTCAACGTGATATTGCCGAGATCGTCGCTGCCACGGACGGTGCGCGTGCCAAAAAAGCGCTGCCTAGACTCTATCTTTGTTTCATCGATAGACTTAAACGGCTGCTTGTTGTGCGCCTCAAAACCGCCCATCGGGCATTCTTCTGGGCCGCCGCCGATCGCCGATATCGCGGTCCGATTGCAATCGTCCGCGTACCAGACGGTGTATTCCCACGCTTCATAGCGAGCAGCTTGGATGGCGGTGTGTTTCATGTCGATGAATTTTCCGAACATCGGCACAATGAGGAACAACGGAACGAGGATAAATGAAGCGCAAATCAGTAGTTCGGTCATTGCTTGTCCGAGCATTTTAATTCGACGTTGCGATAGTCTAATCATGGTAGAAAATCATCGATAGTTAACGAACTCAAACTGTCGATCAACGACTGAATCCCACCAATGGCGGCAGTTGCCGCTTCACTGGCACCCGTAAAATCCTGTTGTTGCTGAACTAGCAACGCGGCGACGCTGTCCACGTAGCGCATTTCCGTCAAGCGCGCGTTCCAATAGGGGTTAAACGCGCTGCCGTGTTCTTCGCGCCCGTCCAAGCGCGCGAAAAAATCGAGATCGTTAGGGCGGGAGAAATACACTTCAGATCGTGCCACGGCGTGTAGCTGATTGTTCGCCATCGACTCGGTGAGACGTAAATCTGCATAGGCCGAGGTGCTGCCTTCAACACCCATTTCCGGATGGTTCCCAGCCGTATCGATGTCTGTTACTGCTTGAGCACGATCGAGATCGTGATCTTCTTCGTCGAGGACCAGACTCACGGTCATGTTTGGCGCGCCAAAGCCGAATAAGGTGCTATCGACGCCGGTTGTATCGATATATTGCGGCAGCCCTTTGTATTTTTTATTGACTCTGTTTTTAGTATCGCCGTAGAGCGCGCCGCCGCTTATATCTGAGCGTTGCGATACACCAGCCGGTGTAAAGGCCGGCGGTACGGGACCGGGCGCTGGCGCGGCGATAATATTCCAGGCAATCGTTCGATTCGCGGCGCCACCATAAGCATCGTTTGGAACCGGGTTGTCGAAATTAGGCATCGTCGTAAATTGCTTCAAGTCATTCTTATTCGTGATCCCGGCCTCCGTAAACGCCGTGCCGAATGGGGCGGACGTAGGGAAAGGGATACTGAAATTGACAAACTCGAAGCCGCAAATTTCCAGCATGAAGGCGAACATCTCGTCCTTAAGGTCGGCCCCACCGCCAAAATCGCATTCGATTCTAAACGGCGAGAATCCGACATACACTGATGCGTCAAGTGAGAATCCTAGACGGGCGTCTAACGAGCTTGTATCAGCGCTAGACCAATTCGCGTATTCACCGGCAGTAAAATCTCCCGTACTCGGCACAATAATTCGTAGTTCGCTGCCGCCATTGCGCTCAACACCAATTCCAAAATAGAAATTTAAATCGAAGCTCGCGCCGGCAAGGCCAAAAAAATCGACGTCAAACTCGATATCAACATTGATATTGCCGTCGGCATCCACAGATAGCAGCGGGATCGGATCAACAATCGGTTTCAATGCGTCGAACGGATTGAGATTCCATGTACGGTCCAAGGTGAATGGGTCTCTTGAGTCACGGATTATTGCCGCAAACCTTTGAAAACCTTCGAGGTCTCCGGTGTCGCCGTCGTTGTAATCGGCACGTTTTATCGTCGATGTCGGAAAATAGGAATTGACGTACAGTTCGAACTCGTCCTTTAGAGAGTCCGGCGCGCCGGATGGGATTGGCGGCGCGGGCAGCGGCACTGAACCGAAGGTCGCGAAATGGGTAATGAGCGACAGGATGCCGTATTCTGAAATACGCGTCCCTGGCGGCGCGTTTTGGTCGAGCATTTCGTTGATCGTACCAATAGAAAATAATGCAGTGACCGTGTGATAACCGAACTGGGCGAGCCCATAGAATTTATTGACGTAGTGCAATACGCTGGTGCCAAAGTTGGCTAAAGTACTGAGAAGCGGAACAAAAAATGAGTTGGCGGGCACCCTAAAAGCCGCTGAAGTAAACGAGTAAACCACCCCGGGAATAGCGTTCAGGAGCGGCACTTCTTGGAGTGGTCTGACGTAGGCGTTCAGCCAATCTGCGTAGGACTCCCAAAGGTACGCCCAAGAAGCCAGACCAAGTAACTGGCCTATGGCAACTTCGTTGGCGACCATCGCCCGATTCATGTAAGCGGCAAAATTGAGATCGCGGGCTTCAGTCAGGGAAATACTGTACGCGATCGCATCAGCGGCGTTCTGCATTTCCATTTTGTCGGACGTGATTCGACCTTGCTTATATAAATAATTAAGCGAAATCAATAAGATGCCAAGGAATAGCAGGACGAACACGGCCGATTGACCCTGTTGCGCTGCACGTGGCGAAAGGCTAGGGCGCTTTGGCAAAAGTCGGCTGCGCATAGTGCCGGCCTCCCAGAGGCGAGTTTGCATTTCGCTTCTGAAAGGTCAGCTTAGACGCCGATATCTTTAGTTTGCAGCGGCGCCTGTGGCGTAGTTATCTAGGCCGGCTGCGGTGGTGCCAGCGGCGGCACCGGCATTGGCTGATACACCTGCGGCTGTGACGTTTGCGGCGCCCGATTGCCCGCCGAGTTCCGCAGAAATGCCACCCACTTGAGACCGCAAGGTGTCTCCAAAGAAACTGTAGGCCGCGATTGCTGCGATCGCGATAAGCGCGACGATAATGATGTATTCAGTCATGCCTTGGCCATGTTGCTTGGGAAATCTTTTCATAGCGCGTCCTCTCAGAAGAGTTTGATTAATCGTCAGTACATATAATGTTCCGACATTGGCGTTTAGCTCGGGTGGAACTTCTACTAAGTAGCTTGCATTATGCGGGCTATTCGTTTGAGCAACAACGGGTATTTAAGCCACGTGGACAATGTGCTAGCGGCTTTCACTTGCAAACTTGGTCGCTCGAACAAGTCTGAATACTCGACCTAACTTGAAATTTCGCCGTCCAGTCCTATCGAGCCACTCAAATCATTTAAATTATGGAATGCAGTGAATTTCTCATGGCGCTAGACACCGGAAAAAAACGCCTAGGTCCGATGGCCTGATCTTTAGTTTGCGGCGGCGCCCGTGGCGTAGTTATCTAAGCCAGCTGCGGTGGTGCCAGCGGCGGCACCGGCATTAGCTGATACACCTGCGGCCGTGACGTTTGCGGCGCCCGATTGCCCGCCGAGTTCCGCTGCCATACCACCAACCTGAGATCGCAAGGTGTCGCCGAAGAAACTGTAGGCGGCGATTGCGGCGATCGCGATGAGTGCGACGATAATGATGTATTCAGTCATGCCTTGGCCATGTTGCTTGGGAAATCTTTTCATAGCGCGTCCTCTCAGAGGGGGTTGATTAATCGCCGGTGGCTAAATGTCCCGACGATGGCGTATCTAAACGGTGCGGAACATCCGCTAAGCGGCTTGCATTATGCGGGCTATTCGATTGAGCAACAACGGGTATTCAAGGCCCGTCGGCCATGCGCTAACCACTTTTAGTTACACTCAGTATTGTCCAGTCGAGTCTAAATATCCGACTTAACTTGAAATTTTGTTGCCTAGTCCATACCTTTCGCGCCATCCAAACTAATTAAATTATCGAGCGAAATAAATTTCTCATGGCAATAGACACTGCAAAAGAAACGCGCGGCTTCGAATCAGAAGTGAATCAGCTGCTCAATCTCGTCATTAACTCTCTGTATAGCAACCGCGAAATTTTCTTGCGCGAGCTAGTCTCCAATTCGTCCGATGCGGCCGACAAACTACGCTTTGCGGCGCTCAGTGACGACTCGCTGTACGAAGGCGACAGCGAGCTAATTATCACTGTTGATTACAGCGACAAGCTTAAAACGCTAACGGTACGCGACAATGGCATCGGCCTGTCGCGGGACGAAGCGGTTGAGCATCTAGGCACCATTGCGAAGTCCGGTACCAAAGAATTCTTCGGCAAGTTGAGCGGTGATGCGCAGCAGGACTCGCAACTGATCGGCCAGTTTGGTGTCGGTTTTTACTCTGCCTACATCGTCGCCGATAAAGTCACGGTCACGAGTCGTCGAGCGGGGCTTAGCGAAGACAAAGGCGATTTTACTGTCGAGACGGTGAAGAAAAAGAAACGCGGCACGGAAGTTGTTTTGCAACTTAAGGATGACGCGAGTGAGTTTGCGAATGGCTATCGACTGCGAGACATCATTAAACGCTATTCCGACCATATCGCGACGAAGATCGAAATGCCGGTCGAAGGCGAGGACGTTACGGGTTACGAGTCGGTCAATAGCGCGACGGCGTTGTGGACGCGCAATAAAAAAGACATCAGCGACGACGAATACCAAGCGTTCTACAAGCATATTTCGCACGACTTTGAGGACTCGATTACTTGGAGCCACACCAAAGCAGAAGGCAAATTTGAATACACCACGGTATTTTTTGTGCCCGGTCGAGCGCCCTTCGATTTGTTCGATCGAGACGCGAAACGCGGGGTAAAACTTTACGTACAAAGAGTGTTCATCATGGATGATGCTGATCAGATCTTGCCGAATTATCTGCGTTTTATGCGTGGCATTGTCGATTCGAATGATTTGCCGCTGAACGTATCGCGCGAAATTCTGCAACACAACAAAGCCATCGACTCGATCCGTACGGCATCGACGAAAAAGATCCTCGGTATGTTCGATACCTTGGCTAAAGGTGACGACTACACCAGCTTCTGGAACAATTTCGGACGTGCCCTAAAAGAGGGCGTCGTCGAAGACACCGCGAACCAGGAACAGATCGCGAAATTGTTACGATTTGTTAGTACCCAGAGTGCGAGTGATCAAGCGGACGTCTCATTGCAGGACTACGTGGGGCGGATGGCCGATGGACAAAAAGCGATTTATTTTTTAACCGCCGAGACACTTGCCACTGCACGCAATAGTCCTCATTTGGAAATTTTTCGTGAGAAGAACTTAGAAGTGCTGTTGCTGTGTGACCCGGTCGACGAGTGGGTGACCTCGCAACTGGCGGAATTCGACGGCAAGCCATTGAAATCCATTTTACATGGCGAGCTGGATCTCCCAGAAAGTGCTACAGATGAGCCACAATCCGATGCAAAAGAAGATGAGGTAGAAACACACGGTGCGCTAATCGAGAAAATTAAAACGGCGCTCGGCGACCAGGTTAAAGATGTGCGTTCAACGACACGCCTGACATCTTCGCCAGCGTGTTTGGTATCTGACGATAACGACATGAGCGCGAACCTCCAGCGCATTTTAAAGGCGTCGGGTCAGGAATTACCTGACGCAAAGCGGATTCTTGAAGTCAATGCAAAGCACCCGTTGCTCAGTCGTCTCGAAGCGGAAAGTGATCCGGCGAGAATCGAGAATTGGGCTTCGATGCTGTACGAACAAGCATTACTCTCGGAAGGTGGGCGTCTAGATGATCCGGCGGCGTTTGTTAAGCGCATGAACGAGATGTTGCTCGAATTGACGGATGGGTAAAGGCGCCGAGCCTAGGTCTGCGCGCGAACATGTACTGGCTGCGGAAGATCGATTCAACGATGCCGGATTAGCTTTCGGTCACGGCACGGACAACGCACGAGACGAGGCCGTATTTCTCGTCTTTGATGCGTTGTCCCTACCATTTAATTCGAACGACGCTGCACTTGATCGTAGCCTCACGGGTCTAGAAAATTCGGCAGTTTTGCGACTCGTCGATGAGCGAATCGAATCGAGGAAACCGGCTGCCTACCTCACCGGCCACATGGGCTTTGCCGGACATGATTTCTACGTGGATGAACGGGTATTAGTACCCCGCTCACCGATCGCGGAGTTAATCAATTGCGAGTTTCATCCTTGGATCGATGCGAAAAGCGTCAAGCGAGTACTCGAAATAGGCACGGGAAGTGGCTGCATTGCGCTCGCCACCGCGCTTGCTCTACCCCATGCAACGGTGGATGCAACAGACATATCAGCCGCTGCGCTGGTAGTCGCGGAGCAAAATCGAACACGATTTGCGCAAGCAGCGAATCGAGTTCGATTCATCGAGGCCGATCTCTTTCCGAAGTCTAACGAGACCTAC
>JBLFWZ010000174.1:0-9958 GCA_047611905.1 Gammaproteobacteria bacterium
GTAAGAAATTAACTTTCGAACATTGCAGCGCGGATCCATGGCCACATGAACAATCTCACAGAATTCGACACGTTAGTGATCGGTAGTGGCGCAGCCGGGCTCTCGCTCGCCTTGTCCCTCGCCGACAACCTCAAGGTCGCGGTCGTATCGAAAGCCGCGTTGCAAGAAAGTGCGACGCTGTATGCGCAGGGCGGCGTTTCAGCGGTTATCGATCAAGGCGATTCGATCGAATCGCATGTGGCGGACACGATTGGCGCTGGCGGCGGCCTCTGTAACGCCGAGGTAGTCGAGTTTATTGTCCGGCAAGGCCGTGAACGAATTGAATGGCTAATCAAGCAAGGCGTGCCGTTCACTACGCACGAGACCCATGATGGGAATATCGATTTTCATTTAACGAAAGAAGGCGGGCACAGTCGTCGCCGTGTCGTGCATGCCGCGGATGCCACCGGCCGCGCGATCGAGACGGCTTTGATTGACCAGGTTCGTTGCCACCCAAACATAGCGATATTCGAACGGCACCTAGCCGTCGATCTAATATCCCTTGGCAAGCTTGGCGCAATGCCTGACCGATGCGTCGGCGCCTATGTGCTCGATCTGGATAGTAACGTCGTCAAGTCGATTGGCGCGAAATCGTGCGTACTCGCAACCGGGGGGGCGGGCAAGGTATACCTCTATACGAGTAATCCGGATGTCGCGACTGGCGACGGCATCGCGATGGCGTGGCGCGCGGGATGCTCGGTCGCCAATATGGAATTCGTGCAATTCCATCCGACGTGTCTTTACCACCCTGATGCAAAGTCCTTCCTGCTCACCGAGGCACTTCGTGGCGAGGGTGGCCGCCTGCTACTCGCTTCGGGCGAACCATTTATGCATCAATATGACGAGCGTCAAGAGCTCGCACCGCGCGACATTGTCGCGCGTGCCATCGACCACGAAATGAAGCGCTCGGGAGCTGAACATATTTACCTCGACGTTTCACATAAATCTCCGCAATTCTTGCGCGAACATTTCCCAACGGTACTGGCGAGATGTGCCGATTTCGGCATCGATATAACCAACCAGCCTATTCCCGCCGTTCCGGCCGCACACTATTTGTGCGGCGGCGTCCTCACCGATATGCACGGACAAACTTCATTACCCGGGCTCTATGCTATCGGCGAAGTCGCGTGTACCGGACTGCACGGGGCAAACCGGATGGCGAGTAATTCGCTGCTTGAATGTCTTGTTATCGCCGAAGCGTGTGCCAATTCGATTTTGCAAACAGCGGATTCCGTTCGCGCTATGCCCGATATTCCGAAATGGGACGAGAGTCTGGTCACCGATGCAGATGAAGAGATTGTCGTCGCTCACAATTGGGACGAATTACGCCGATTCATGTGGGATTACGTCGGCATTGTTCGAAGCAACAGAAGGCTTGAACGGGCACGCAATCGGGTTGATTTGCTACATCGCGAAATCAGCGAGTTTTACGGTAATTTTCGCATTAGCGGCGATTTGATCGAATTGCGTAATCTTGTTCAAGTTGCGGAATTGATCATTCGATCAGCTCTAAAGAGAAAGGAGAGCAGAGGACTTCACTACACCCTCGACTATCCCGAGAGGGATGATAAAAATTACGCGCGCGCGACTATTCTGCGCGCCGGTGACTTCAGTTAATGAACGACTTATCGTCAATTCAAGCGCGCGTATTTGGCTACCAGCCTCGCCAGGATCTGCTCAGTGAGCAAGTGATCCTCATCACAGGGGCAAATCGGGGAATTGGCCGTGCGCTAGCCATCGCAACCGCGTCCGTCGGCGCCCGTACCGTACTGATGGCAAGAGATGTACGGCAGATAGATGCGCTCGCTGATTACATCGTCGAACGTGGCGGACAGGAGCCGGGTGTGATCCCTATTGATCTCGAAGGCGCCTCCGTTGACGACTATACGACGGTGGCTAACGTCATCGCCGAGCGGTACTCAAAGGTCGACGGTGTGGTATTAAATGCAGGTATTCTTGGTGAAATGGCGCCGCTGGCCAGCTACGATCCGATCAGTTGGGCACGGGTTTTTCAAGTCAATGTGCATAGCCAGTTTTTGCTCCTTCAAGCAGTACTCCCCCTCATGGGCAACGAGACGCTCGGCTCGATCGTATTCACTTCATCCGGTGTAGGTCGAAATGCCCGCGCTTACTGGGGTGCTTATGCGGCATCCAAATTCGCTACAGAAGGAATGATGCAAACTTTGTCCGACGAGCTAGCAACCCAAGGGCGAATTCGTGCGAACGCTATTAATCCGGGCCGCGTGCGCACGCAAATGCGGGCCGCAGCCTACCCTGCCGAAGACCCTCTTCAACTCCGCGAACCTGATGAGATAACCGACGGTTATTTGTTTCTACTCGGTCCTGACAGTCACGACGTGAATGGAATGAGTTTAGACGCACAAGCACCACGCTAGACGCTGTGGCGGCTGCAGCCCGCACAAAACGCCCGCTACCCACCGCTAACCGTAGCGAGCCATTAGGAACGGCAGCATCTTGCCGTTACGACGGGCAAAACTTTGTCAATCGTGAGCCGCGCGTCACTCTTTTGACGATCGGAGATCCGAGAATTGCTCTCAAATTACGTCGTGAATATTGAATAGAGCGCGCCTTATTGACGCGGCTAACAGCACTGTTTCCAAATTAATTTATACAAATCAAATGCTTGTGTTTCATTCTCGAAAAAGCAAAAAACGAGCAAAGGCGACGCCATGAGCCGGTTGGCACGAATTTCGCGTAGTAGTTCTGACAACGACAAGTGGAAAGTAGAAATCAGATGTCTATGAGACCGAATATCACACTCGATTCTCCCATCGCTGGGGCGCCAATGCAGGCAACGGCTAACGTCTCGCCGATCACTAGCGGCCAGACTCAGCAGCGTAAGTTGATTTCAGATTCAACCGTGCTTCAAGTCTCCACCGCGTTACAAGCCAGCCTGCATGTTAAGGACGTGGTGCACGCGTTTGCGAGCGAAATTCGAAAAATAGTTCGGGTTGTGAGCGTTCGTTATCGGAATCGTGACCGCCAGATTATCGTCGAAGACGGCACGAATCAACCGCATCGTTCCAGCTATGAACTAACCTTGTTGGGTAATTCTCTCGGCGAGATTTCATTTACGAGGAATCAGGCGTTTACTGAAAACGAGCAAGAATTGCTCGAAATACTAATTTGCGCGCTAGTCTACCCGCTGCGCAATTCTTTACTGTACGAACAAGCTCTTACCCAGGCGCTCAGCGATCCGCTCACCGGGGTGAACAACCGGGCTAGCATGGACGCGTATCTTAAACATCAGGTTTTAGTGACCGAGCGGCACAAGTCACCTTTGTCGTTGATCATGACTGACGTTGATTTGTTCAAATCGGTGAATGATACGTTCGGACATGTTGTTGGCGATATCGTCCTACGTGGCGTCGCCGATGCGATCGTCAAATGCACTCGCGATAGTGACGTTGTATTTCGTTACGGCGGCGAGGAATTTGCGATCATACTCTCAAACACAGAAGGCGCTGGCGCAGATTTTCTGGCCGAGCGGATCCGTCAATCTGTCGCAGCGCTAGAAATTGAAGCGCTCGCCAACAACACCAACGTTACGATCAGTGCCGGGGTTGCGGAATTTGTGGCTGGTGATTGCGCAACGAGTCTTCTGGCTCGCGCAGACGAGAGACTTTATAAGGCGAAAGTCCTGGGTAGAAATCGCGTACAAGCCAGCTCCGATTAAACAGTGAGGCACCTAGTCCCCAAGCATTTCGATAAAACTCGCCTCATCGATTAGATCCACCCCTAGTGCAGTCGCCTTATCTGCTTTACTGCCAGGGTCCCCTCCAGCGACGACAAGGTCGGTTTTACGAGAAACGCTACCACTAACCTTTGCGCCGCGCTCCACCAGCGCTTTGCGCGCCACATCCCGTGACATGGAACTTAGGGTGCCAGTCAACACGACGGTCTTTCCTCTAAAAACAGATTCGGCTATCGACGGAACTTCAATTGCCGGCCAAGACACACCGCACATTATGAATCGCTCAACCATTGCGTTATTCGTCGCTTGATCGAAGTACTCTCTGATTGAAGCAGCAACCACGGGCCCGACATCCGAAATTGCCAGGAGATCTTCGACGGAGGCGCTACGTATCGCATCGATCGAACCATAGGCGATAGCTAAATTAGCGGCAGTTGTTTCGCCGACCTCCCGGATCCCAAGGGCGAACAAAAACCGTCCTAAGGTCGTTTGCTTGCTAGCTCGTATTGCGGCCATGATATTTTCTGCTGATTTTTCCGCCAGCCGCTCAAGACTTCCGATCTGGTCGGCCGTTAACGTATACAAGTCACTTGCATCGTTAACGAACTTGGCGCGACAGAGTTGTTCAATGACTTTGGTACCTAAACCGTCGATATCCATTGCGCGCCGCGAAGCGAAATGAATAATCGACAATGTACGCTGCTGTAAAGCTTGCTCCGGCACTTCCGTCGGCATCACGAACTGCGCACTATCGGCAGGCCGTAAGCTCTCCACGACGCTGACAACTTCAGGGATAACGTCGCCAGCACGCCGAACGATGACGGTATCTCCAACGCGCACGTCTTTGCGTCGAATTTCGTCTTCGTTGTGTAAGGTTGCATTCGTTATTGTGACTCCGCCGACAAACACCGGATCGAGTCGGGCTACTGGAGTCAGTTGTCCCGTGCGTCCGACCTGCACATCGATGGCGTTGACCACGGTGGTAGCCTCTTGCGGAGGAAATTTGTACGCGACCGCCCAGCGCGGCGCCTTGGCCACGTGTCCCAAGTTTTGCTGATCTGTAAAATTATTGACTTTGAACACAGCTCCATCGATTTCGTAGTCGAGCTTGGCACGCCTTTGCGACAGGTCAGTGTGGTAACGGATGCAAGCCCCAACATTCGCGCAAAATACGGATTCCGGAGACACCGGCATGCCAGAGTCCCTAAGGTAGTCCAGTAGCTCGAAATGAGTGTCCGGCAAAGTCACCCCTTCGACATGGCCGACGGTATAACAGTAGATCGACAACGGGCGAGTCGCCGTTATTTTTGCATCCAGTTGGCGGAGGCTTCCGGCGGCCGCATTTCTGGGGTTCGCAAATACTTTCCCCCCGCCCTCTAATTGCGCTTTATTGAGCGTCGCGAAATCTTCCTTGCCGATAAATATTTCGCCACGAATCTCGATAATTGACGGTGCTTTGTTGTGAAGTCGTAATGGGACCTGCTCAATCGTGAGCACATTCCTGGTGACATCTTCACCGGCACGGCCGTCGCCGCGCGTTGCCGCTCTGGTGAGCCGCCCGCGCTCATAAATTAAGTTGATAGCTAATCCGTCTAATTTCGTCTCGGCCACGTATTCTAAATTGTCGCGCTCAAGTTTCTCGCGAGCGCGTCTGTCGAAGTCGATAAATTCCGTCTCGCTAAGCGCATTTGCTAGCGACATCATCGGTTGCAAATGAACGATTTGAGCGAACGCAGATCCGACCGCGCCGCCAACTTTCTGAGTTGGTGATTGGTCGTCCTGGAGCTCCGGGTGTTGCGACTCTAGCGTTTCAAGTTCGCGTAATAACCTGTCGAATCCGCCGTCTAAAATAGTCGGCTCGTCGAGCACGTAGTAACGGAAGTTGTGTCGTTCGAGCGTTTCGCGCAATTCACGGACGCGGCTCAGAATCTCCCTACTTACCATGCGACAAAGGAAATGCGAGACGTCGCATTTTGTCGATCATTAGTGCGTCAAGCAGCTTGTTAGGCTCACCGTACAAGCCTCCCGATAATGCTTCGGCAAGTCGTTGCCCGGTGTTTAAGAACAGCTCGAATGTCACGGCGCCGTCTAACGGACCAGGTAGGCGTAGAAATAAGGCTAATCCGGGCGTTGCGAAATCGTCGATATTTCGTAGATCAAAACTCCCCGGTTCAAGCATATTCGCAACACTGAAAAGCGGCTGTTCCGAGCGTAAATCTCCGGCACCAAAATGATGGAAAATATCCATGTCGCCGAAACGCAAGCCGACGTTATTCATCGCGCCGACGATCGCGGGTCCAGCAAATTCTTGTCCGGCAGCCGGGCGCACGTAAAGCGCAATGATCGTATCGTCCTGTTCTACAGGTGTGCCGGTTTCGCCATGGTTCTCTGAGGCCGCTAATTCTTCGAACGTCAGTTCGAGCTGCGCATCCACCTTGGCACTCTTCGCAACCGGTGCCGGTGCGTCGTCGTGCTCACGCGTAATCGTCGGCAGCTCGGTTATTTCTGAAGCACTGACAAGCAAGGGTTCATCATGCGTCACTGAATCATCACTTTCCAAACCACGTTTGGCAGGAGTTTCGCTCGACGAATTCTCCTGTGATGGTCCTGCGCGTCGCTTGGACGGCGCAAAGCGCGTTCGCCGCGGTTGATATTTAATCCGCGTGTTGCGCCTGCTTTTAGTGCGCCCCCAGGCATACACGCCAAAAACAAATATCACGCCTACGAGGAGCAATAGAAACCTGAGTGAGAATAACGATTCAAGCATAGTGGACTTGAGTAACGACGCTCACGAGCGAAGCTTGTTGGGTGATATATTATTCATTACAAAAACGAGATGACTAACCCGCGGCCACCATCTCGACTGCTTCGTCCATGTTGACCGAAACGAGCCTTGAAACGCCCGCCTCTTGCATTGTAACGCCGACTAATTGTTCAGAGACTTCCATCGTGATCTTATTGTGAGTTACACAAATAAACTGCACGGTTTGCGACATGGTTTTTAGCATTTTAGAGAGCCGAACCACGTTTGCGTCATCAAGCGGCGCGTCGACTTCGTCAAGCAGGCAAAACGGGGCCGGATTGAGCTCAAATAGGGAGAAGACAAAGGCTAGTGCGGTTAGCGCTTTTTCGCCGCCGGAAAGCAAATGAATAGTACTATTGCGCTTACCGGGCGGCCGCGCCATAACGGTTACCCCGGTTTCCAGTAAATCGTCATCGGTGAGTTCCAAATAGGCATGCCCTCCGCCGAAAAGTGTCGGGAACATCGCTTGGATACCGATATTTGCTTTGTCGAAAGTCTCTTTGAATCGAGTTCTAGTTTCGCGATCTATCTTGCGTATCGCACCTTCCAAGGTATCTAGTGCCTCGGTCAAATCAGCATGTTGGCTGTCTAAATACTCTTTACGCTCGGAGAGTTGCGAAAACTCGTCGATTGCGGCCAAGTTAATCGGACCGAGCCGATCTATGCGCTTGCGCACGAGATCGAGCCGCTCTTGCCAGGCACCATCAGTTGCCTCCTCGTCCAACTCTTCGAGGAGCGCTGCAATAGTAAATTCCGATTGATTAATGCGTTCTTCTAATTCCTGAAGCCTTACTTGAATCGCGCGCTCTTCAAGCCGCGCCTGGTCGAGTTTGGCTCGAAGTTGTTCTACCTCTTGCTCGGATTTCATGCGCGTTTCATCGTTTTGACGGATGTCGTGTTCGAACGTCTCCAAGGTCTTGCGCGCATTGGCAAGTCCATCTTCGAGCACGATCCTTGCGCCTAAGGCTTCCTCTAACTGAACTCGAAGATCATTTTGGGGCTCCACTGCAGAGACCATAGCACTGTTAAGATCGGCGCAGCGGGCCGCGAGTTCGTCGCACTGCAGCGTATTTCTCGACAACGCAACACTGAGCGACTCCTTGCTGGCCCGTAAGCTTTCCAGTTTTAATGCTGTCGCGTGCCGCGCCTCACGCGCGTCGCGCCACAGGGTGCGCGCGGAATCTAAGTGCTCTTGCATTTCGGACCGTACGCTCAATAGTGTCTCTTTGCGCGAATCGAACTCACTTAATCGCTGGCGGATGTTCTGTAGGGTCGCTAATGCTACCGCTGCTGCCGATTCGCCGCCGACTGATTGTTGCTCTAATGCGCCGATTTCATTAGTTATGTCGGATACTCGTTCGCGTTTACGCTCCAAAGTCGCTTCTTGCTGCGCGAGGCTCGACCGTAGCTCTGCAATTGAACTTAGGCGTTGCTGCAATTGTTCGGCGATTTGTGCATCGCGTTGTTCATTTGAATCGACATCGCGTTGCGCGTGGTCGTAGGCGTCTTGCGCGTTTGCAATTTCCCCATTCAAGTTCCCCGAACGTGTCCGAATTTCGTCTAATGATCGCTCGCGTTGCAAAATACCGCCGTCTTCCTGCACATTACCCTGGATTTGGATCCAGTTTGGCCCGATCCAGTATCCGTCACGTGTGATAACGGATTCATGAGCGGCGAGCCCGGTTGCCATATCACGTGCCTCGGCGACCGAATCGGCCGTGTAGACACCGGCAAGTAGTGCCTCTAGCGGCCATTCTGAGCGGACCTTATCTAGTAATTTCGGCTTGCTTGAATCAGATGATAGCGAATGCGGATTGGCCGCCTTATCGACAAATGTGGCAACCGATGAGGGTAGTCCCGTTAGGTCGGCTGCCAAGATCCGCTCGATGCTGTGGTCCTGACAAATTGCGCCCAGTGGTATTCTAATCGCTGCTTCAACCGCAGTTTCCCAACCGCGTTCAATCGATATTTGCTCGGCGAGCAGTCCTCCATCGTTGAGCCCAAACTGTTGCAACCACGATTGCAGCTCACCGCGATCCTGACGTAGCGCAGCATCCTGCAAAGCGCTCAGCGAGGCTTCTTTACCGCTTAAGGTCTGCAATTCAGTGCGTAATTCGTGAAGTTCGTCGCCGCAACGAACCGTCCGAAGACGTGCGTCCTGTAATTGCGTCTTTACGGTATCTCGCTGTAGTAGCAGCTCATCTTGTGCTTGCTCACCAATGAGGATTTCGCTGTGCGATTCGTTTATCGATGCTTCGATCTCGTCAGTGACGGTCTGCTGTCGTTCGGAAAATAGGCCGTCGATTCTCAATTTCGCCCCACTGATACTCTCATGCAGGTGTTCTAATCTGATCTGTTCGGCATGCTCGAGGCGCGCTGCCTCGGCCCGTTCGCCGTTAAAGTCGTCCCACTGTTGTTGCCACGATTCGGCACGTTCTTCAGACTCTTTAAGGTTGGCGTTCGCTTGTTCCGCTACTGCATTTTGATCCTCGATGTTGGGTTCAAGGGCCATCAATTGTTCTTCGATCGATTCGATCGAGTCGCGGTCCGATGCAAGCAGGCTATTCAACTCATCCAGCCCTGTGCGGGCTCGCTCGAGATCTTGCTCTAGCGATTGTTTACGTTCCTCGGAATGCTGCAAGGCTTGTTCGAAACGTGATATTTCGGCACTTCGCGCATAGAACTCACTCTGGATCTTGTTAAATTCGTCCGTTGCACGAAGATGTCCGTCACGCTTGCCGACTTGATCGGTCTCAATCGCACGCAAGGCCGCAACTGCAGCCTCCACGCTATTTTGAACCTCACCGACTTCAACCGCCTGGCCCGCTCGGGTGCTTTCTATCGCTCGCCAACGGAGGGCGAGCAGCTGAGCATCGGTTAGTCGCTCTTCATGCTTTAGCACTTGATAGCGTTCCGCTGCTTTTGCCTGACGTTGCAAGTGTGTCAGTTGTTTGGTGATTTCTTCGCGGATATCGTCAAGGCGTTCGATATTTTCACGCGCATGTTTTATTCGGTTTTCCGTTTCGCGTCTGCGTTCCTTGTACTTCGATATACCCGCTGCTTCTTCGAGAAATCCTCGAAGTTCTTCGGGCTTGGCGTCAACGACTCTCGATATCATCCCTTGTTCAATGACTGAGTATCCGCCACGCACGCCGAGACCCGTGCCGAGGAACACGTCGGTCACATCTTTTCGGCGACACCGCGCGCCGTTCAGTTGGTAGCTCGAGTGGCCGTCGCGGGTGATCGTACGCTTGATGGATATCTCACCGTATCCGGCGTACTGCCCTCCCAGTGTGCCGTCGGAGTTATCAAACACTAACTCGACAAATGCTTGGCCGACCGGCTTTCTAGAGTTCGAACCGTTAAAAATAACATCAGCCATCGAATCGCCACGCATTTGT
>JBLFWZ010000175.1:0-9878 GCA_047611905.1 Gammaproteobacteria bacterium
CTTCGGCTTCTTTGTCACCGCCACATTTGCCTTCAGCTTCTTTGTCTCCGCCACATTTGCCTTCAGCTTCTTTGTCTCCGCCACATTTGCCTTCAGCTTCTTTGTCACCGCCACATTTGCCTTCAGCTTCTTTGTCACCGCCACATTTGCCTTCAGCTTCTTTGTCACCGCCACATTTGCCTTCAGCTTCTTTGTCGCCGCCGCATTTGCCTTCGGCTTCTTTGTCACCGCCACATTTGCCTTCGGCATCACCGGCAACCATGTAGCCGGTCTCGAACGACGTCACTGCAAATGGATTCTCCGCTGCATTTACCATCGATGACGCCGCAAGCGTCACTGCGAAGGTAGTTCCGAGCGCTGCTGCAACTGGCTTCAATTTCATGTTTTTAGCCATTTAAATCAATCTCCTTACCAGATTATGTAAAACAAAATGCCTTCTTCTACTAAAGGCACTATTAGTATCCCGCGGAGAACTTCCCCCAACACGGGCGGGTGTTTCTAAATTCACCAAGATAGACCATTAATTTCACCATAAGGTTCCATCGCCGGGCATTTTTCCAATAACTATTTAGCTCTCGGCTGATACAGCTCGCATCTGCGGAAACAGCAGAACATCTCGTATTGAAGCGGAATCTGTTAGCAACATGACCAACCGGTCTATTCCGATACCTTCACCTGCGGTAGGGGGCATTCCGTACTCGAGTGCCTGGATGTAATCTGCATCGTAGTGCATCGCTTCATTGTCGCCGGCCGCCAATGCGTCCACTTGTGAGCGAAATCGCTCGGCCTGGTCGTCCGGATCGTTGAGCTCGGAGAAACCATTTGCGATTTCTCGTCCGGCGGCAAAAAACTCGAATCTATCGGTGACAAATGGGTCGGCATCACTTCGTCGAGCCAGCGGCGATACCTCGGCTGGGTATTCAGTGATAAATGTCGGTTGAACAAGTCGCGACTCGACGGTTTTCTCGAATATTTCGGTTTGAATCTTGCCTAAACCGTAGTGTTCATCGACCGACACATTCAACTTCGTTGCAAGCGCTCGTGCTTGCGCCAGATCTTCCAGTTGTTCAAGCCGTACGTCTTCGTTAAGGGCGACGATAGATTCTTTCATTGTCATGCGTTTGAACGGGCCTGAAAAATCTAATGTATCGCCTTGATAAATTATGGTCGTCGAGCCGATGACATCCTGCATAATGCTCTGCAATAATTCTTCTGTTAGCGCCATGAGGTCTTCGAAGTCCGCGAACGCTTCGTAGAATTCGAGCATCGTGAATTCGGGGTTGTGACGTGTCGACAGTCCTTCGTTGCGAAAGTTTCTGTTTATTTCGTACACTTTTTCCATACCGCCGACGACCAGACGCTTGAGATAGAGCTCGGGCGCTATCCTTAGGAATAACTGCATATCCAAGGCATTGTGATGAGTGACAAATGGTCGCGCAGTGGCACCGCCGGGAATCGCCTGCATCATCGGCGTTTCAACTTCCACGAATCGCCGTTGACGAAAGAACAACCGAATGCATTCGATAAGCTTGGATCGCGTTTCGAACACCTTGCGACTCGATTCGTTCATTATCAGGTCGAGATAACGCTGACGATAGCGGGCTTCCGTGTCGGTTAGACCATGGAATTTTTCCGGCAATGGTCGTAACGACTTAGTCAGCATGCGGACACTATCGACCATCACCGATAGTTCGCCTTTTTGGGTACGAAAAACCGTTCCCACAGCCCCGACAATATCGCCTAAATCCCATTTCTTAAATTGCGCATAGGTGTCTTCCGGCAGGTTATCTCGCTTCACAAACAACTGGATCTGACCGGACATATCTTGGATATGGGCAAAAGAGGTTTTGCCTTGTACTCGCTGCGTTAACATGCGCCCCGCAACCGCGACTCGAATATTGTCCGCGACAAGTTCTTCGGCGCTGCGATTGGCGAATTGAAGCTGTAGATCGCCGGCCAAGGCATCGCGACGAAAATCATTCGGATACGCTTGGCCGTTCGCCTGTAGTTCTTTTAGCTTGGATCGGCGCTGAGCGATAAGCTGCGATTGTGCGCCTGTTTCACTTTCGTTCGTCATTTGGAATTTTTGCTTTCATTGGTCCACTAAGTATCGACACGGGTGGTGACCCGCGCCACCATACGCTTATAGCCCTTGTTTCAAGCTCGCCTCGATAAATTGATCTAGCTCCCCGTCGAGAACCGCTTGGGTATTTCCTGTTTCGACTAGCGTACGCAAATCCTTTATACGTGATTGATCGAGCACATAAGATCGAATCTGACTACCCCATCCGATGTCCGCTTTCGAGTCTTCCAACGCTTGTTGCTCGGTTTGTCGCTTGGACATCTCTTGTTCGTAGAGCCTTGCGCGCAATAATTTCATCGCTTGATCACGGTTCTTATGTTGCGAACGTTCATTCTGACACTGAACGACTATGCCACTCGGATTATGCGTTATGCGCACCGCGGAATCCGTTTTATTGATGTGCTGCCCACCCGCGCCGCTCGCCCGATAGGTATCGACCCGCAAATCCGCCGGATTAATTTCTATTTCAATATTATCGTCAATCTCAGGCGACACGAAAACTGATGCGAACGATGTATGCCGTCGACTACCGGAATCAAATGGTGATTTCCGGACCAAGCGGTGCACTCCTGATTCCGTGCGCGACCAGCCGAACGCGTATTCTCCGTCAAATCTCACCGTTGCGCTTTTTATCCCCGCGACGTCTCCGGGCGATACTTCAATCAACTCTGCCTGAAAGTCGTGACTCTCACCCCAGCGCAGGTACATGCGCAGTAACATCTCGGCCCAGTCCTGTGCCTCGGTCCCCCCGGAGCCCGCTTGTATATCTACAAACGCGTTTGCGGAATCCATTTCATTGGAAAACATACGACGAAATTCAAGTGGTTCGAGTTTCGCTTGCGCCGTGTCTAAGTCGTCCGTGACCGACTCGACGATTTCCATATCGCCCTCCTCTTCGGCGAGTTGTAGCAATTCAACGGCGTCATCTAGCCCGCCGCCTAATTCGCCTAGGGTCGAGACGATCCGTTCGAGCTCGGCCCTTTCACGACCCAATGTTTGAGCTTTGTCCGGCTGATCCCAAATTTGCGGGTCTTCTAATTCGCGCGTGACCTCTACAAGGCGTTCCGCCCGTCGATCATAGTCAAAGATACCCCCTGAGCGACTCAACTCGATGCTTTAGATCTTTGATACGGACAAGTATGGGGTTGAGTTCCATTTTTTAGGCTCTAACAATGATTTCGCAGAGCGCGAATTGTATCGGCTACGCGGAAACTAGGGAATCTAATTTAATTGTCGTGCGCCTGCGCGAAGGTCACGATCAACTGCAAGGATCGCGACCCGCGGTATTCGTTTACGGAAAGGCGATAGGCGGCACGAATCGTGTTGGCGCCTCGCGCCCAAGGCTCGTCAACTGCGCCAAACGCAATCGCTTCAACGACTTCAGTTCCGCCGGCTACTTGGAGCTTCATACGAACGTGCGTTTCACCGACAATCCGCATCTCCACGATTCTAAATACGCCGTCGAACAAAGGTTCCGGAAATAGCTGCCCCCAAGGCGCGATTCCGCCCAGCCGTATCGCCAAATCTAAATTAAAATCACCGGCGGATAACTCACCATCGGTGGTAATTTCTTCGCTGATGCCTGCTTGTCCAACTTGGCGAGCAATCTCGGTATCGAATGCTTCGCTGAACAATTGAAATTCGCTCGCTTGCAAAGTCAGTCCGGCGGCCATAGCGTGACCGCCAAACTTGCTCAAGAGTCCCGGATTGGCGGCGGCGATCGCATCGAGGGCGTCCCGTAGATGGACACCTGGAATTGACCGTCCTGAGCCTTTTAATTCTGTCTCGCTAACCGGCGCGAATGCGATAACCGGACGGTGATAGCGTTCCTTGATGCGCGAAGCAATTATTCCAACCACTCCTTGGTGCCAGGTTTCATCGATCAGACAAATCCCCGACCGCAGCGCCGCCCCGTCGCTAAGTTGCATTGAATCGACAATCTCAATCGCCTGAGTTTTCATCTCGGATTCGATATCGCGCCGTTCTCGGTTCAGATCGTCAAGTTCAATCGCATAGCCATCGCAAGCAGCCGGATTATCAGAGATAAGACATTCGATACCTAGAGACATATCAGCAAGCCGTCCGGCAGCATTGAGACGCGGCGCTACTGCAAATGCGAGGTCGACCGAATTCAATCGCTGACTGTCTCGCCCGGCTATTTTCAACAGCGCGCGAATTCCCGCATGCGATTTACCAGCCCGGATTCGTGCTAATCCTTGCGCAACTAAGCGACGATTATTCTGATCTAGGGGAACGACGTCAGCGACCGTACCTAGAGCAACCAGATCCAGCAATTCAGCAAGATTGGGATAACCGATGTTCTGCGACGCGAACCAATTTATTTCCAGCAAGCTTTTGCGCAAAGCCAACATGACATAAAAAATAACGCCAACCCCCGCCAAACACTTGCTAGGGAACGCATCACCGGCAACGTTTGGGTTAACGATTGCGTTTGCGTTTGGCAGCATCGCGCCAGGCAGATGATGATCCGTAATGATCACATCGATTCCGGAATGCCGCGCGGCAGCGACCCCCTCGATGCTTGAAATACCGTTATCCACGGTGATCAGCAAGTCCGGGGAGCCGGCCTTCGCAAGTTCCACGATGGGCGGTGTTAGACCGTATCCGAACTCAAAACGGTTTGGCACAAGGTAACGCGGATCTCGTGCCCCCATGGCGGTTAATGCGCGAATAGCGACTGCGCAGCTCGTCGCCCCGTCGGCGTTGAAATCCGCAACAATGACGATCTTCTCAGCATTGACGATCGCACCTTGAAGTCGCGCCACGGCGGCATCTATTCCGCTTAGCGAATCGGCGCGAAAAAGACCCTCGAGCGAAGTGTCGAGGTCCGCTGCCTCGAAAACACCACGCGCGGCTAAGACCCTTTTTAGCACGGGGTGATAGTCGTCCGGGAGTCGACTCGTGACGCCAATCGCGCGACGGACAATCTTCGGCTCACTCATTGGCAACCTCTGTCGAAATGGCTGTCCGGCGCCAGATTTTTAACATATCCCACGAGCTTAACGAATACCTTTCCCGATCAGTAACTATGTCCACAGCGCGAATTTTGAAACGCCGCAGAGCATGCACAATATAAGCTGCCCAGACGTTCTCAAAGTGATCGAGCCCAGCTAGGGCCACATCGATGTCGATATTTCCATTCGGCGACCCAACCACGATGAGAGGACAAATTTTCTCCGACACAATTCGCCGCATCAAATCGTTCGGTGCGAGTTCGGCTAGCCAGTCGATTCCATAGCACTGCCCAATGCCGGCAAGCAGTACGTCGTCACCGATTAGGAGATTCGGCGACCGCTTAGCAGGTGAATGTAGTTCGCCACCACCCCACGGCCAAATCGAATTGATCATCGGCTCACCGCGATCCTGCCGTTGCGCATTCGCACTCGTGCTATGCAAAATCATTTGCGCCTCGTTCATCATCCGCTGCAATTCCGTTGCATTGGGCCCCGACGGTAGGAAATCCGCAATCGAGCGGCCATTCGCAGCGTACGGTGAACGCGTCCTGTAGGTCTGCTCCGAGTTGCTCGCAACGTACCAGCGAGCGGGATGTCGCCCGCGCATGACGCTAATCTCAGGTAACCCGGCATTTAGGGCACTGATCATCTCATCCGCCTCGTTTACCGTGGGCATAATGCTCTGCTCGTTAAACAGCAGAATTTGGTTCGGTTCGACGCGTAAGTGCACCGGGTCAGCGCGCCACAGCTTGCCGAGTGTCGGCCCATCGAAATCAATCACCGAGGTCAGGGCTGCCACAGGTACAGCCTGCGGGTTGACGTCTTCGAACCCGCAGAGCGCTAACAAGCGAGATTCTATGGATGTCCGTTCGAGTGTGTCGCGATGGGATCTAGCGACTATGAGCGCCGTCAGGGGCCAACGGTTAAGGTTGCTTTCCTCATGCGGATAGTCGACCAGATCGACGAACAGGCCCGGTACGAATAGTGTGAGTGGCGCCACTCGGCGTGACGTTAGCTGTATTGCTGACGGATCAGAATTGGGAGGCGTAACAGCACGCGAAAGAGATGTTTGAAGGACGGGAGTCCGTTCATAAATTCTCAAGAATCGCGCGTTTCACAGCGTTGAGTTCTGCCGGAATTTCTATAACACCGCCCCGACTTTGCTCGATCGCCGTATCCGGATCCTTGAGCCCGTGTCCGGTCAAGGTACAGGTAATCAGCGAACCTTCTGGGATGTTACCGCTTTCTATGTCTCGAAGAACCCCGCCAACTGATATCGCGGATGCGGGTTCACAGAAGACACCTTCTTTTTCAGCCAATAAGCGTTGCGTCTGTAATATTTCTTCGTCCGTTAGACTTGCAATAGCGCCGCCGGATTCATTGATGGCGGCCCATGCAAGTTCCCACGATTGCGGGCGACCGATTCGAATCGCGGTTGCAACGGTTTCTGGATCATCAACCATTTTGCCCAAAACGAAGGGCGCGGCACCTGCAGCTTGGTAACCGAACATTCGTGGCCGATCGGCGACAACAGCAGCCCGCCCGTAATGGCACACGTCGTCGCAATAGGCGCATGCAGCTGTGGCTGGCGATACGGCTGCGTATTCGCTGTAGCCAACCCAGTAAGCACTGATGTTACCGGCGTTGCCAACAGGGATGCCGTGCACATCCGGTGCTCTGCCAAGCGCATCGACAATTTCGAAGGCGGCGGTTTTTTGTCCTTGGAGCCGGTAAGGATTAATCGAATTCACGATAGTCACCGGTGCGGCGGTTGCGACTTCCTTAACGATTCGCATGCCGTCATCGAAGTTGCCCTTAATCTGGATGACACAGGCGCCCTCGATCATTGCTTGAGCAAGCTTACCGAGGGCAATTTTTCCTTCCGGAATCAGTACGAATGCGCGGATGCCGGCACGCGCAGCGTAGGCCGCCGCAGATGCTGAGGTATTGCCGGTTGAGGCACAAATAATAGCTTCGCTGCCTTCCGATACAGCTTGCGTAACCGCCATGGTCATGCCGCGATCCTTAAATGACCCGGTCGGATTTTGGCCTTCAAACTTCGCGTATAACTCGATCCCGCGGCCGATCATTTTTTCGATATTCGACAACCGAATTAACGAAGTGTCTCCTTCGCACAAACTGATGATTCGAGCGCTGTCTGCGACCGGCAGGCGATCGCGATAACGCTCGATCAAACCCTGGTAATGATATGGTTTGTTCACCCAAGTGCTTCCATTCGTATACGAACGATTTTAGAAGTTATTTGCGACAAAGCTTCGATTTGAATAATTGCTTCATTCATTGCTCTTTCGCTTACTCGATGAGTAAGAATAATCACCGGAACCGCCTGTGCACCGCCTGCGGGCTCTTGCTGCAATATCGCCTCTATGCTGATACCACCGTTGCCGAGTATTCGTGTCACGTCGGCCAGCACACCCGCTTGGTCGAGGACCCCCAAACGCAGGTAATAGGACGTTTCGACGTCTTGCATATCGACTATCGGCAGTTCGGCAAGTGCATCTGGTTGAAATGACAAATGGGGTACACGGCTTTGTGGGTCGCCGTTTAATGCGCGCACGACATCGACCAAATCGGCCACGACCCCAGAAGCGGTCGCCTGCCCACCCGCACCGGCGCCGTAATAGAGTGTCGGTCCAGCCGCATCACCCTTGACCATAATTGCGTTCATCACGCCGTCAACATTTGCGAGAACTTGGCGCTCGGGAACCAATGTTGGATGAACTCTTAATTCGATCCCAGCAGCACCTTGATTAGCCATCCCGAGGTGCTTTATTCGATAGCCGAGGCGTTTTGCATATTCGACGTCGACTCTTGAGACCTGACTAATCCCTTCAACGTAGACCCTTTCGAACTGTAACGGTATGCCGAACGCGATTGCAGCAAGGATTGTGAGTTTATGCGCTGCGTCGATGCCGTCGACATCGAAGCTCGGATCGGCCTCCGCATAGCCCAGCAATTGAGCTTCGGCCAGCACCTCGGCGAAATCTCGCCCTTCGTCGCTCATCGCGGTAAGAATGTAATTGCATGTGCCGTTAATAATACCGGCGAGCCATTCAATCTGGTTCCCGGCGAGTCCTTCTCGGATCGCTTTAATAACGGGAATCGCACCGGCGACCGCCGCTTCGAATGCAACAATCGCATTGGTTTGATGCGCGACCGCGAATATTTCGTTGCCGTGCAAGGCAATCAAAGCCTTGTTCGCCGTCACGACATGCTTGCCGTTATTCAGCGCCGTAATAACGAGCTCGCGCGCCGGATCCGTCCCGCCAATTAGTTCAACGACGACGTCCACGTTGTCATTGTTCACGACATTAAACGGGTTGTCGGTTAATTCGATGCCGGACAAATCGACCGGCCGTGATTTTTTGATATCTCGGGCACTCGCAGCCACCACTTCTAGCGGGCGCCCTGCGCGTCTGCTGATGACATCGGCGTTGCGTTGCAGCACATCGATCGTGCTCGCGCCGACCGTGCCAAGGCCGAGTAGACCGATCTTTATCGGGGGTAATGACGACATGATTCTCTCTTAATGAAACTTAAACGACTGGACCTTATCCGATTGCCGATTTTCCGTCGCGAAGCATATCCTTTATGCCGCGGACAGCTTGGCGTGAACGGTGCAGATTTTCGATCAAGGCGAAGCGTACAAATTCGTCACCGTATTCGCCAAAACCGACACCTGGCGAGACCGCAACACCGGCTTCCTTGAGCAACAATTTAGTGAATTCCAAAGAGCCCATTTTTCGGTACTGCTCCGGTAGTCGAGCCCAAACGAACATGGTCGCTTTCGGAATATCTACTTCCCACCCCGCGCTAATTAAGCCATCGCAAAGCACGTCGCGGCGCGTTTGATAGAGATCCCGAATCTCGCTTACACAATCTTGCGGCCCTTCCAGGGCCGCGATCCCGGCAACCTGAATGGGCGTGAACGTACCGTAATCCATGTAGGATTTCAGTCTACCAAGGGCATGCACTAGGTCACGATTTCCGACCATGAAACCAATCCGCCATCCCGGCATGTTGTAGCTCTTCGACAGCGAAAAAAACTCGACCGCAATGTCCTTCGCACCAGGCACTTGCATTATCGACGGTGCGACATAACCGTCAAACACCAAATCGGCGTAGGCAAGATCGTGGACGACGTAAATTTCATTTTCGCGCGCGATATCGATAATTCGTTCGAAGAATTCCAGTTCGACGCATTGAGCCGTGGGGTTGCTCGGGAAATTCAGCAACAGCATTTTCGGCTTTGGCCAAGAATTTCGAATAGCCGCTTCGAGTTCGGCGAAGAAATCGATTCCTGGTCCAATTGGAACGTGCCGAATGTCGGCCCCCGCGATGACGAAGCCATAGGGATGTATCGGATAGGCAGGGTTCGGCACAAGCACTCCGTCGCCGCGATCAATTGTCGCCAGTGCGAGATGCGCAAGTCCTTCCTTCGAGCCAATCGTGACAATCGCTTCTTCGTCTGGATCGAATTCAACGTTGTAGCGAGCGCTGTACCATCGACAGATTGCGCGGCGCAAGCGTGGAATGCCGCGCGATACCGAGTAACGGTGCGTGTCGCCACGTTGTGCCACTTCGACTAACTTATCGACAATATGCTTTGGCGTTGGTTGGTCGGGATTTCCCATGCCGAAATCTACGATGTCCTCGCCACGCCGACGCGCCGCAAGTTTCAATTCGTTGACCTGATTAAATACGTACGGTGGGAGGCGCGCGATCCGCGGGAAGTCTTTAGCCAAAATGATTACACTACTGTTTAGTTAACGGATTGAATCTAATTGCGATCCCGCCGA
>JBLFWZ010000176.1:0-9841 GCA_047611905.1 Gammaproteobacteria bacterium
TGGTCGGCAAGGAATACGAGAGCCAAGGCATCACAAAAGATGGAGCCAAGATGATCATGGCGCAGGCGTGTAGCACCGTGCCGAAATTTACCGTTATTGTTAACGGCTCATTTGGAGCGGGTAACTACGGCATGTGTGGACGCGCGTACGACCCGCGTTTTTTGTTTATATGGCCGCAAAGTCAAATCTCAGTTATGGGTGGTGAGCAAGCAGCAAAAACCTTAACTGAGGTTAAGGTGCGTCAGATGGAGAAGAGCGGCGAAATTCCGAGTGCCGAGCAGGTCGCCGCCATCCACGAACCGATTGCGCGAGAATATGAAAGCAAGGCGGGCGCTTATCATTCGACTTCCGAGATTTGGGACGACGGCATACTCGATCCCGTCGACACCCGAAATGCGCTTGGTATGGCAATCTCGGCGTCGTTGAATGCGCCTATCGAGGATCCGAGTTATGGTGTTTTTCGATTTTAGTGGCACCTTGGGTTGCCGAACATAGTTGGTTGTTTTAAGAGTCTCGACACAATGTCTTTGCCCAAACCGGAGCTAGAGCTGTCCAGCGATCTTGATGAGATCGTTCGTCGTTTAGAAATCGCCGTGCAAAAGCGCCTCGGTGAAAACGCAACTGTCGCTAATATTTCGGTCGCAACCTTGGGCGGATCGAGTCGGACGATCTTGTTTGATCTGGTCGATGGATCGAGTTGGCAGCGATTAGTTTCACGTCAGGAAACTTATTTGCTGGATGCATCGCCGTTTTTACCGCCGGAAATGCAATTCAAGTTATTGCAATTAGCCTACAAGCACGGCGTTCCGGTGCCCGAGCCGATTTTTGAGTTTGTCGACGAGGATGGTTTAGGCCGTGGCCACATTATGGCGCACGTCGCGGGCGAAACCTTACCAAAAAGGCTGCTTCAAGATCCTCAATATGCGTACGCGCGCGCGAATTTTGTCGGCCAAGCTGCAGATATTCTGGTGCGTCTACACGCGATTGATAAACAAGAAGCTGCTTTTCTTGACGACACCTTGGACAGCGTCGATCCCTTGCAAGCGCAAATTGAGCGCTACGATTACTACGGCGAGCCACACCCAGCACTAGACTACGGCTTTCGTTGGTTAGAGCAACACCGTCCGGCGAAGCCGGCTCATTGCTTGGTACATGGGGATTTTCGAAACGGCAACATGCTGGTCGATAAAGACGGAATTCAAGCTGTGCTCGACTGGGAGTGTGCGCATATCGGCGATCCGATGGCCGACCTCGGATGGCTATGCACCCGGTCGTGGCGATTCGGCAACGATGAATTACATGCCGGCGGCTTTGGCACGCGCGCATCTTTGTTTGACGCTTACGAAGCGGCCGGCGGAAGAACAGTCGATCGCGAAGCCGTTCATTGGTGGGAAATCTTTGGTTCCATGCGCTGGGCGATGCTGAACATCATGCAAATACACGGACATTTGCATGGCGGTCGTCGTTCACCCGCATTCGCCGCATGCGGGCGCAACGCTAGCTTAATGGAATACGACTTACTAATGACCATTGCCGATCGGCTCGACTGAGAGAAATCTAATGCCTCACGATCAACCAGATATCGCCGAACTCGTGCGCACTGCGAACGAATTCTTGACCAATGTTATACCTCGTCTCGACGGCCAGGATCGCTACTTCGCCATGTGTTCAAGCTTTCTACTCGACATCGTCCAACGTGAGCTTGTCGAATGGGCGCCGCGCGAATCCGAAGACGACCGGCGCTTACAAGCCCTACTGGGTGGGGAAAAAACGCACCGACAGGATTTAACGGCGGCACTCTCTGCAGCGATACGCGCGGGACAATTTGACGATCGCATGGATTCGTTATTAGAAGAGCTTATCGAGCACGTGACGAGTAAAGTCGCAGTATCGAAGCCGTCTTACCTTAACAATGCAGCTGAACAATAGGTAACCCTCGGGGTTAGCCAAGCGGCCCGCTCAATTCGGTCACCAAGCTTGGATGCCGCGATTAGCTTCCATCGAGAATTTTGTCGTATGGTTCCAGCAAGGCTACTTACTCTTTTAGGAGCTATTCGTTGAGCAATGTCTATCAAGGCGCATGTCTGTGTGGCGCCGTAAAGATTGAAGTCACTGGCGACCCAGAATCCATGGGTTACTGTCACTGCGAATCGTGCCGTAAGTGGTCGGGTGATCCTGTCCATGCCTATACAATCTGGCAGCGGGACAGTGTTGTGGTGAGTGCCGGTGCAGAATTTTTAGCGACATTTCACTCATCGCCGGAAAGCTTGAGTCACCGACAATACTGCACGAAGTGCGGCGGTCACATGATGATCAGCCACCCCGACCTCGGTATTTACGACGTATTTTCTGGGGTGGTGCCCAGTTTGGAGTTTGCTCCCACGATTCATCTGAATTATGCAGAGGCCGTCCTACCCATAATCGACGGACTACCAAAATATAAAAACTTCCCGAGTGAATTGAGCGAATTCGGCGGCACCGGGGAACTGATGGACGAGTGATTTGGCGATGGCGAACGCTAATATTCAAAGGGGCTTCGGCAAAACGTTCCGAATGCAAGCGAGTCGATAAAACTTGAACGAATAGCGTCGGTGAGTCAGACGCTATCGTCAGAACAGGAATCTATGTCTTCGATACCTGATACACGGTCCGCACTTTCAACACAGCTGTACTACGGTTGCGGCGCGGTTGCCTATGGTGCGAAAAGTAACGGCTTTAATTACCTACTGCTGTTTTTCTATAGCCAAGTTGTCGGCTTGCCGGCGCAGTGGGTCTCATTTGGTATATTTCTCGCGTTGCTGGTCGACGCGATCTCTGATCCGCTGGTCGGTTATTTTTCCGACAATCTGCGCACGCGTTGGGGGCGCCGTCATCCGCTCATGTATATCGCGGGCCTACCGGCTGCTATTGCGTACTACTATTTATGGGCGCCGCCGGATCTGGACCAACAGAGCCTGTTCATCTATTTCGTAACGCTCGCGATTGTTATTCGGACCTTACTCACGTTCTACGAAATCCCTTCCACCTCGCTAGTCGCCGAATTCACCGACGACTATGATTTGCGCACACGTTTTCTGAGTTTTCGACATTTCTTCGGTTGGTGGGGCGGGCTAACGATGTCGGTTCTCGTTTATCTGGTGTTTTTGCCGGAAGATCGCGGCGGCCTTGAGTACGCTGAGGGCTGGCGAAATTACGGACTCGCGGCGGCGATTATTATTGGGATTTCAATTTATGTTTCCGCATTCGGTACCCATCGGCACATCCCCCATTTGAAGAAACCGCCGCCGCCACGGAATTTTAGAGCGCGAACAATCGTGCGAGAACTCGTGGATACGTTCTCCAACCGCGCGTTTCTAATTTTATTTGTCGCGGCGCTGTTTACCGCCATGGCGGCTGGTGTAAACACAAGTCTCGGAATATATTTCGGACGCCATTTTTGGGAGTTAACCACCCAACAAATCGGTCTCCTGCAATTGCCGTATTTTCTGTCTGCCGTAGCGGCCCTGGCAATAACACCGATGGTATCTCGTCGCTTCGGCAAAAAGCACGTGGCGATAGCCACTTCGGCATTAACTGCAATTTTAACGCCATTGCCCGTGCTCCTAAGGTTGTTTGATTGGTTTCCAGACAACGGAACCGATACGGTGTTTTATTCGTTGATGATTTTCTACACCATCGACGTCACTTTGATGATCATGTCGGGAATTTTAGTCGGATCCATGATCGCTGACGTTGTGGAAGACAGCGAGCTGGTTACTGGGCGCCGGTCGGAAGGCTCGTTTTTCGCTGCCAGTAGCTTCGCGCAAAAGGCCGTCAATGGGCTTGGTGTCGTTGTGGCTGGACAGATATTAGCCTGGTCGGAATTCCCCGCGGAAGCGAAACCAGGAGAAGTGGAGCCCACAGTATTAAGCGACCTGGCGCTCGCCTACGTACCAGCCTTGTGGTCTTTCTATGGCGTCGCGATTGTGTTGCTGTGCTTCTACGGCATCACGCGCGAACGTCATCTGCGTAACGTCGAACAATTGTCGCGGGATCGGTTGTAAGGACATTCGTGCCCTGGCCTACGATATTCGATGTCACGAACCTGTCGATTCAGGCAAAATGCGTCAAGCTTTATAATCCGACTTAAACCATCCGACGTTGAGGAAATACTCGACCATGCGACCAATTGATTATTTCGACCGAGGGGCGGCGAAGTCCCCGGACAGACCGTTCATTTCTGGCAACGGACTAGAATTCACTTTCGCACAAGCCAAGTCGACTACGGAAGCCTTAGCGAAAGGTCTTTACGCAGCAGGCTTCCAAGTGGGTGATTCGGTCGCCGTTTATTCACCGAATGATCCGGGTGCCGTTGTTTGTATCTTCGGTGCGTACCGCGCAGGCGGCGCGTGGGTGCCGGTTAACGTGCGTAATGCGGCATCCACTAACGCTGAGTACATGGCCTACGTTAAGACGCGCTGGCTGTTTTTCCATTCATCTGTGCTCGATCAGATAGAAAAGGTCATCCCCGAGCTTCCGGATCTGAAAGGCATTGTGTGTTTCGATTCGGATTCAACACCGTACCCGTCCTTGGAATTTTTTTGTGCCGCTGGAAGTGCAACCGAGATCCCAGATTGGTCCGACCCGTTCGGCGCCCCCGATGTTGTTTTCTCACGCTGGCCGACGGGCGGTACGACGGGACCATCAAAAGGCGTCGACATGAGCAACCGTTCGATCTGCGCGATGCTGGAAATTGGATTGCAGCACTACGTAGGTGAGGACGCTGACGATATTGTGCACTTAGCCGTTGCGCCAATTACGCATGCGGCCGGCGTTATGATATTGGTTTACGGCGCTGCCGGTGGTTCTAATATTGTCCACGAAGCGTTTGACGCAAAAGCCGTGCTCGAAGCGATTCAAGAACACAAGGTCACGAATATCTTTCTGCCGCCGACGGCCTACTACGCGATGCTCGATGAAGCAAAACGATCCAGTTACGATACCTCGAGCTTGCGCCAAATTCTAATTGCCGCCGCACCGGTATCGCCGGATAAATTTCGCGACGGCGTGGATGTGTTCGGACCGGTTATTTGCCAATGTTTCGGTCAGGCTGAGGCGCCGATGTTGATTTCCTGGCTCGGGCCTAAAGTGGTCGCGGCCGCCGCGGCCGGCGACCATCCGGAGCGACTGAAAAGCGCCGGTAAAGTTACTTCGGCAACCCAAGTTGGGATCTTGGACGACGACGGTAACGTGCTGCCGATAGGCGAGCGCGGTGAAATATGTTGTCGCGGACCACTCGTCACTCCCGGCTATTTCGAAAAACCTGAAGCAACGGCAGAAGCGCGAAAATTCGGTTGGCACCACACCGGCGACGTCGGTTATCTAGACAAAGACAATTATCTATACATCGTTGATCGTAAAAAGGACATGATCATTACCGGTGGATTCAATGTCTTCGCGGCCGAAGTTGAAGCGCCAATCCTAGCGCTAGCCGAAGTTTTGGAATGCGCCGTGATAGGAATACCTGACGAGAAATGGGGGGAATCCGTTAAAGCAATTATCGTGCTGCGCGAAGGCCAGACGACGACGGAGGCGGCGGTGGTCGAGGCAGTCAAAGCGAAATTAGGCAGCGTCAAAACGCCGAAATCGATCGAGTTTTGGGACGAAATTCCAAAAACTGCGGTCGGTAAAACAGACAAAAAAGCGATCCGCAAGAAATTCTGGACCGACAGCGATCGCGCCGTGAATTAATTTAGAGAACATTCATGCGCTTTAGCAACGGTATGATTTCGTCGCCGAAGCGCACGGTGTCTTTGACGAAATCCATGAAACTCATTAAGACACCATCGACGCCACGTCGATGAAATTCCGCGATTTGTTCGGCGACATCGGCTGCGGTGCCAAGTAGTGGCATCGCACCAGAGCCGTAACAAAAGGTCTCTAAGGTTTGCTGGTTGAACGATTCGCTTTCCATATTAGCGCCGGCGGCCCAATTACGTAGGGCTTCGGTATCCATTTCGGCAACAACCCGATCTCTTTCTGCGTGTGCATCAGCGGCCCGTTCGGCCCAGATGGGTTGCGCCATCGACACCACCCGTACGTGTCGTCCGTGGTGTGCTGCGCGAGCCTTAAAGTCTTTGGCTAATTCCTCAGCGTCGTCAAAACTCATAGGGCAGATAAATGCCCAGTCGCACATTTTTGCGACCATGTCGCGCGCATCGTTGGAGGTTCCTGCGTTAACAATCGGTGGATGCGGATTGGCAATGGGTTGGGGGGCCGAGTAGCCGTCGCGCACTGTGTAGTATTCGGATTTGAAATTAAACGTGCCGAGTGGTTCGGTCCACAGGCCTTTCAATACTTTGATGAAATCTTCTGAACGTCGGTAACGATCTTCATGTTCGAGCATCTCAATGCCCATCATGTCGAATTCCTTTCGATTCCACCCGCTCACGATGTTGATACCCCAGCGCCCCTCACTGATGTGATCTAAAGTCGCACCCATTTTTGCAGCGACGACCGGGTTGAAGACGGGCACGTGAACGGTAGAGAAAATTTGGATGCGCTGTGTGCACGCAAGCAGGGCAGCCGCCCAGGTCATGGTCTCTAGCGACTTGCCGTGAAAATCAATGGCACCGCCAATAGTTCGCCAACGACTAATTGGAAATAAGAAATCAAACTCTGCCGCTTCGGCTGCGATGGCGATTTTCTTATTGGTCGCGAACGTCCAATCGTTCGGATCCGGCTTATAGTGACTTATGTTTGGGCTATGACTTACGGAAGGCATAAATATACCAATACGTAAGCGTTCTCGCGTCTGTGGGTCGGGTGTGTTCATGGCCTACCAGGCGTGATGCAGCACTTCAATCACGTCTTCAAGACTACCAACCGGCCTAGGGTTCGTGGCCACTACGAGATCTTCCAGTGCATCTTTCGCGATCGCGGCGAAGTCATCAACGTCGACACCTACGTCGCGCAGGCGTGACGGTAACTCGAGATCGCTAACCAGCGTGCGTACCGCGTCGCTAGACAATGCGGATGCAGTCGCAGTGTCGAGGCCGCGCACGTCGCAACCCATGGCCTCGGCTATCCAGACTTGACGATTACCAACATAGTCACGATTAAATTCCATAGTCGAGGGCATCATCACGCAGGACGTCACGCCGTGCGGAACATCGTTGCGCGCGCCAAGTTGATGACCAATGCCGTGACTTAATCCGACATTCACGTTTGCCAGTCCACAGACCGACATCCACGCCGCGAGATGCGCGTTTGTTCGTGCAACGAGATCGCTAGGATCCGCTTTACATTCACGTAGGTAGCGGCTCAACATGTTGAGTGCTTGGCTTGCCAGAGCATCCGTAAACGGGTGGGCGTTAATTGAGCAAAGCGCTTCAATACAATGATCCACTGATCGCATACCCGTTGATAGCCACAGCCAATCGGGTGTTTCCAAGGTGAGTTCCGGATCGAGATAGACCGCTCGAGCCGCAAGTTTTTTGTCGATATATAAATCCTTAACTTTGCGCTCGCTGTCCGTTACTCCGGCAAAATGGGTAAATTCCCCGCCGGACAAAGTCGTAGATATCGCGATCATCGGCAGCGCCGTTCCGTTAACGGGCGGCACCTCAACGGTGGACGGATACTCGAACCGCACGCGGTAACGATCGAAATCTCCGGTCTCACGAATATCCTCAGCTAGCCCGAGCAACACTGCTTTGCCGGTATCATTCGGGGTGCCGCCGCCGAAGCTGATAATGCCGTCCGCGTCAATCGAACGGGCGCTTTCAATCGCGTTAATGACTGATCCGCGGTGCACATGTTGAGTTGTTTCGTGGAAAACCTTGGCGATGCGTCCGCCACTTGCCGCGACAACCTTGTCGACGAGATTTGTTTTCGTCGCCAATGTGTTACCAGTAATTAGTAGCGCACGTTTGATGTTGTGCTTGGCCAAGTTTGCTTCCAGCGAGCTGAGTGCGCCCGCGCCGTAGTGCACGTCTTCGATCGGTAGAAATGTAAACGCGCCTTTTAGATCGGTTTTTTCGATTTCGTACATAGTTTAAAGCTCTGAAAATGATGGTTTTGAATTAAAGCCATGACCAAAGGAGATCAAAGGGGTAGATCAAAGGGGGATCAAAGGGGTCAGACTCGATTGAACAGCGGTTACGTTTGATTTCGAATTTCAATCGAGTCTGACCCGAATGGCACTAAGTTAAGCTTTCTCACCCCGTCACGGCTCACGTGAGACAAGGGCTAAGCGATTGAAAACATACGGTGAAGCTCCTTAACTTAGTGCCATTCGAGTCTGACCCCTTTGGTTCCTTTGGTTACACTTTGGTTATTCCCTTTTGGTTATTCTGACATCTTTGATTTCGATGTGGCCGGGGCGATATCCACGGAGATAGATTCAAAATGCTTTGGATTGGAGCACTCCTGCAGCCGTTAGTGAATCAATTTCGTTATCATTTTTACCTAACACGAATTTCAGTATTTCTCGATTGTGTTCGCCGAGTAGCGGCGCCTCAAAGTCATTGTTTGCTTCGTAGCGTGACGATTTTACGGGGTGCCCTGGGATCTGAAATTTGCCAGCTATTTTGTCGCTCACCGTGCGAACAGTCCCGCGCTCGACGAGATGGGGGTAAGTCAAAGTCTCGTTAACTGATAGGACCGGCGCGCACGGCACGTTGTGGGCATCGAGTACGCTCAGCAGTGAATCCACGTCTGGAAAAGTTTGCATCCATTGTTCGACCGTCTCAATCACGACATCGATATTGGCGAGGCGCGCGGGATCGGTCGCCCATGCTTCGTCGGTTGCCAGTTCAGGTCGATTCATTGCAGTACATAGGTCGGGCCAGTGATGCAGAAATGCCGCCAGCACCACGTAACCGCCGGACGCTTTGTAGACGCCGGCCGGGCAGATATAGGTGAAGTGACTACCGTTGCGATTGGGGACGATCGTGCCGTCGCTGCCGCTCGCCTGATGCACGTTCACTTCGTGATAATGGTAGTAACAGTCGAGTATTGAAACATCGAGCATTTGACCCTTGCCGGTTTTATATCGATCTAACAGTGCCGCAGCCACAGCGAACGCCGCCGTTACGCCAGTACTCACATCGCCGACTGCCGCTAGGGGTAGACTCGGCGGGCCGTTCGGGTCACCGATCATTGAGGTGATGCCGGCATAAGCTTGTGCAATAAAATCGTAGCCTGGCTTGCTCGATAGCGGCCCGGATTGGCCTAAAGAAGAAATCGAGCAAAGAATGATGTCTTCTTTGAGCTCACATAAGGCGTCGTAACCCAAGCCCATCTTCGCGATCACGCCAGGTTTGAAATTTTCGACAACAACATCGCAGTGCGGGACTAATTCGCGAACTAGGGCGATACCTTCAGGCGAGCGCAAATCCACGCACAAACTTTTTTTATTCAGGCTTTGCTGTACGAAATACAAACTGCGGTCATTGCGTAGCTTCGAAATGGAGCGTGACATGTCGCCGTTTGGTGCGGATTCAATTTTGATGACTTCGGCACCCATCTCAGCAAACATGCGGGTACACGTTGGGCCGGCAACGGCGCGCGTGAGGTCGAGTAATCGATAGCCGCTTAACATGTGTTGATTCGTAGTGGGCATGGTTTTGCTTTCCTCAATACGTATCGTCGAATAGGAAACTGGTGTCCAGCGTTACCCGAACGATTGTCTAGCAGTAGATTTAAGTTAACCTGGTCACGACTCGTTGCGACCAGGTTGCGAGTGAGCCTTGCTACCCGAACTGATTTACCAGCACGAATACGGCTGAAGCCAGTAACGTGATCCAGGTCAGGTTAGTCCCGATAAATCGCATCGGATTTATTCCGGCAGCCTGAGTCA
>JBLFWZ010000177.1:0-9838 GCA_047611905.1 Gammaproteobacteria bacterium
GCGCCTTCTGGGGCGAATCGGTGGGTCTGCGACTCGACCACGAATTGACCTTAGAAAAAGGCTGGGTCCAGCATCGATATGATGCACACGGTTCCGTCATCAAGGTGAATCACCTTAGCGCCGCTCTCGACAAACAACCACGCTCCGGCTATGTGGGTTTAAGCATTGCCGGCGACGCTACCAGTAGTTTCGATGGCCAGCATCCCAACGGTGACCGCGTTAGAGTCGTACCACCCGGCAGCGACGGAATTGTCGGGATCGGCATTAACGTAAGTTCTGCGGATCCAGACCGATTAATGAAGTTTTACTTAGAAGCGTTGGAGTTCGAACAACGAGGTCCTTACACCGCCTGTTGTGGTGACACCTTGTTGTTCGTCGAGGAAGGCCCCGGCGGCAGCGTCACAGAAAAGTTCATTGCGCCCGCGTTCCGCTACCTTACGGTTCAAATATTCGATGCCGATGCAGCATGCGAGCAAGTTGTTGCGCGTGGCGGCCGTCTGGCGCAAGCCTGCCGGACGCTCGGCGAAGTGGCGCGCTACGGTTTAGTCTGCGATCCCGATGGAAACTGGATCGAAATGTCGGCGCGCGCATCGTTAACCGGCATCATCCCCAAGCCCGATGCATAATCGCGGCTGAGCAAATCAATTAATCACTTAAGGTCCGCGCTACTTGCCTAGAGGGTGCGATAGCCTGCCCTTCTAGGGCGCGCATTTGCTCGTACAGTGCGTAGGCCTGCGAGTAAATAGGTCGTACGTCGTCGGTATCGATAGTGCCTTTCAGCCTTACTTTGCGGCTCTCCACCAGTTTCTCTTCGTCGAGCTGAGTAATTGAAGACAATGCCTTCGCCCAGCCACGTTGGTGCAGGTCTTGCAGTTCGTTATAGGCAACCGTGCACCCACCGAAGGTTTTGAGCAGACTTAAGCCTTGGCGATAAATGCGCACATACTCTTCGGCTAGCTGATCCGGACCCACATGGGTGCGGCCAACGAGTAGACTCGGCAAATTCAATTCCAACTGGCGGTAGTTCAATATTACCCGCGGACTGTAACCCAGCTTGAAACTCGGCTGGACGACGAGATCTAGATCTCCAATTTTCAAGAATCTGCCTCGAGTTAAGGCCCGCTTGAGATGTCTGCGGGCGCGTTGAACTCTAATTTTCGTCTCAATTGCGGGCGACAACACGTATTTGCGGCCGATGCTAATATCGTAGGCGCGCCGATAGTGGTGTGCGGCAATTTTTATGTCCCGACCTTCCATCTGCCCAGTGCGAGGATCCCAGCCGCCCGGCACATCGATACCAAAGTCGGCTCCCGCATCAGCCAGCGTGGCTGCTAGCAACGACGATCCGGTGCGGCCCAAAGTGAGCACGAAATATCGCACGAGTGGATCAGGTCCAGGAATTATCTCTGACATCGTTGTGGGCTTTACGTAATGAGGCGTCTATGGTCACGGCAGTATAACGTGGGCAACGGACGATCACGTGCTGATCATCGACTTCGAATTGCGAAGTTCTGAAAGGGAATGCGCATTTAGACGGCAAACGTGCTCGAGTTTTGATAAACCGAACCTAAGCGAATGATAAAGTTAAAACAACTGGATTTAGCGATTGTTAAAATCTATCAACACTCATAATTTCACCTCGAAATCAAGCCCGAAATTGAACCATTTTCAGCTGTTATGCACATCTCGACGACAACACAAAAACTTTTAATGCAATAGGCAGATTCGCTTTTATGCCCTCATCGTAATTTTATCTAAGTATTTGTTTTATATAAAATTAATTAAAATGATTAAAAAATGACCAAACTAGCAAATAACGCGGCGCGTGCGCCCAAATATACGTTTTATAGGCGCTTAATCCACATAGTTATCCACAGTTTCTGTGAGTAACTTCCAAGGACCGCACGAACCGCCTAATTCGCTCAAGATTGGCGCGGCCCGCACTCCTCACACTAGCTGCCGAGGACCACATCCGGCCGCTATGAATCCGGCCACCAGGCCGCGTTTCCGTTTCGAGGGACTAGCGCTGATCGCGAGGGTCCGAAGTCCGGGCACCGGTACGAATAGGTGGGCTGCACCAGCGTCTCGCATATGCTCAATCGCGATGGTCATCGCAAGTAGTTTAGGCTTAATGCATGACCTATCAGCATCCTCGCCCGCGCCCGTCGAGCGCGTTTTGCCAGCAGAATCGTTTCTGTCGTTCGAGGACAAGCTTGACGGCCGATGCCAAAACCTCAGTCCAGGTGGCAAACTGACCATCATTCACAACGCGCATCCGACGGAAACCATTCGTTTTCGTTTAATTCGCTACTTCGTTGATGTTCGACAACAGGGCCGTGCGACTGGCGTTTTACTACCTGACGGAAACCCGGTCAAAATTGGATGTAATTTAGTTGATGGCAGGAAGCAACGATGGGTCGTGGAAAAAGCCGATTTTATAGCCCCGCTACCCGAGTAGTGCTAGCAAGATCGATAGTTATCGCCTTACTCCTATTACAGGCCGTGCTCGTAGCGCATGCCAACACCGCTGCGCCGAACCGCTCTCCGGTTGATATGAGCGCCGACGAACGCCGAGCCCTCATGGAATTAGTGTCGCTCTACGAGAGCTGCATTTATTCTGAAGCTATGTCACGTGCGGACGATTTCGCAGACGTACGGCACGCGGCAGATTTCGCGTTGCGCTCATGCCAAGAAAAATTGGGGGATTTAAGAACGTTTCTTGTCGAAGCCGGATTCGCAGCAGGCTATTCAACGGGGTTTTCCACGTTGATGCGCAATCGCACGGCGCGAAAGATCTTGCCCGAGTTGGCCATTAGAGCTTCGCGAAAATGAGGACTTAGGCGCTTCGATTAAGAGACATCGCCTGGATGTAACGGAACATCCTTATTTGTCGTTTTGCGTACAATCGGCGCCAGTTCACTCAACGCTTGCTCGTAGACTTCTCGCTTGAATGAAACTACCGAACGCACCGATTCCCAGTAATCGATCCAACACCATTTATCGAATTCCGGTTCTGTTGCTAGATTAAGATCAACATGGTGTTCGGCTGCGACCAGGTTCAGTACGAACCATCGCTGTTTTTGCCCAATGCAGAGGGGTTTTTGGTGGTGACGAATATATTTTTTCGGCAATCGGTAGCGCAGCCAGCCTTGTGTGCATCCGATCACTTCAACGTGCTCGGCAGTTAGCCCAACCTCTTCTTCAAGCTCACGAAACATGGCCGCTTGCGGCGTTTCATTTTGCTTAATTCCGCCTTGCGGAAACTGCCATCCTGACATGCCGATCCGTCGACCCCAAAACGCCCGTCCGTGACCGTTCAACAGCACAATGCCGACGTTGGCTCTAAACCCTTCGCTATCAATCATTTTTGCGAGGTTCTCGTGAATGGTTCCAGTAGCGTGCCAAATTGTTGCCGCATCACGGCCGGCTCATCCGACCGTGGTGCATTTAATACTACACAAGCAATTCTTTTATCGCGTCGCGCTCTTCCTTTAATTCTGTCTCGGTGGCCGTCATACGCGCTCGGCTGAAGTCGTCGATGGGTAAACCTTGGACGATTTCGAACTCACCATTCGATGTGCGAACGGGAAAGGAGTAAATCAGCCCTTCCTCAACGCCGTAACTACCGTCGCTAAGCACACCCATGCTAGTCCAGTCATTGGCGGCCGTACCAGCAACCCAATCACGCATGTGCTCTAAGGCCGCGTTGGCTGCCGATGCTGCGCTCGACGCGCCACGCGCGTCGATAATCGCGGCACCACGTTTTGCGACGTTCGGAATGTAAGTGTTTTCATACCATCCGCGGTCAACTAGATCAAAAGCCGCTTTGCCTTTTACCGTAGCTTGGGTCAAATCCGGGTATTGCGTCGTTGAATGGTTGCCCCAAATCATTAGTTTCTTGATATCGGAAACGGTGCTGTTCGTTTGTTGAGCTAATTGGGCCATTGCTCGATTGTGGTCAAGCCGAGTCATCGCCGTGAATTGTCTGGGATTAATGTCCGGCGCGCAGTTCATGCATGTCCAGGCATTGGTGTTCGCCGGGTTGCCGACGACCAATACTTTAATGTCGCGGCTTGCATTATCGTTGATTGCTTTGCCTTGGATCTTAAAGATCCCGCCGTTAGCTGCCAAAAGGTCGGCACGCTCCATTCCCGGTCCACGCGGACGAGCACCAACTAACATGCCGTAGTCCGCATCTTTGAAAGCGACATTCGCGTCGTCACTAATTTCAATACCGGCGACAAGTGGGAAAGCGCAATCGTCGACTTCCATTACGACACCTTCAAGAGCCTTCATCGCTGGCGTTATTTCGAGCAATTGCAAGATGACCGGTTGATCCGGGCCCAGCATTTGCCCAGCACCGATCCGAAATAGAAGGGAGTAGGAGATTTGGCCGGCTGCGCCGGTGATTGTTACGCGTACGGGTGATTTCATTAGTTGCTTATTCCGATTTGTGATTAATAATCTGATGTAAATTTACTATCGTCATTGGGACTTAATGCATGGACGACTTTCTAGCGGGATATCGTCGCGACGCTCCAACGTACAGTTAACACGCTCGCCCGATACGAAAACCCTTGCCGACCATCATTTCCATCCACGCTGAGATCCAACCGGCCGAGCGCGCCCTGCTCGCCAGGCAAGTAAGTAACAACGCTTCGGCGGCTACCTGTTAGCCCATCGCCAGCATCGAGCGTGAACATGCCGAGGTCTTTGTACAGGTTACGGATGCCTATCACGGGCGCCCCGTTATGTTCCTGCATAAACAGGCCATTCAACAGATTTGCTCGTCTCGTTTTCGCTGATCGTTACGGTACGTCTGCCCACGAGCCTGACAGTCGTTGGCGGGTGTTCGTCGGTACTTTAGCCACCACCACTCGCGAATTAGCAACCCAGTGGTCACGACGACCGCGCCCTAGAATACCGTCCGACCTATCGGCGGAGCAAGTTATCGCACCGACTCGGGCAGCGTT
This sequence comes from Gammaproteobacteria bacterium, assembly GCA_047611905.1. Lineage (GTDB taxonomy): Bacteria > Pseudomonadota > Gammaproteobacteria > UBA11873. The sequence goes on from JBLFWZ010000177.1 coordinate 4,974, forward strand.
GCGTACAAGACTGCAGGACAGGAAGCCAGGCGCGGTAGTGCTTCACACGTTCCGATAAAAATATGACCTTTTACTCTTAGATCTGTGAATTTGTTGAATTTATTCGTGACTTTTTTTTGAGGTTGATCAAAGATTATGAAGCTTTGGCCGATTAAGAATTAAATGCCGCCCGACAACGGGGCGACGGCCCGCACGGATTAAATTTTCAGATTCAGATCAGGTGTACAAGATGCAGCCCTCGTCGTGTCTATTTAGTGGGAATGCGGCCTTCATTGAAGGCTTATATGAGTCGTATCTCGATAATCCGCAGTCGGTCTCGGCCGAATGGCAGGACTATTTTGACCGTCTGCAAACAGAACGCTCGACCTTGGGGCGCGATACGTCACATGCTGGCGCTCGCGAACGGATGCTAGAACACGCCCGCGCAGCTAACGCCGGCATCGTGGTGACCACACAGCCGTCGACCGATGACGGCCCATCTAAGCAAGTTTCGGTTCTTCAGCTAATTAACGCGTTTAGATTCACCGGCCATCGCCAAGCAAACTTAGACCCCCTGAATCAATACGACCGGCCGCACGTTCAGGAGCTAGACCCGGCTCATCATGGTCTCAACGAAGGCGATATGGGCCAAATTTTCAATACCGGCTCGTTGCATGGCCCCGAACAAGCCTCGCTCGGCGAAATCTTAAATATTGTGCGTTCCACTTATTGCGGAACAATCGGCGCCGAGTACATGCACATCGTCGAAACGGCGCAAAAACGCTGGATCCAGCAGCGCTTGGAATCAAGCCTTGGGAAACCGAACTACGATCACGAGAAAAAACGCCACCTCCTAGGACGAGTGATTGCGGCCGGTGCACTGGAGGAGTATTTACACACGAAGTATGTCGGTCAGAAGCGATTTTCGCTCGAAGGCGGAGAATCATTAATCCCGCTTTTGGACCAAATCGTGGAGGACTGCGGTCGCAAAGACGTTAAGGAGATCGTCCTCGGGATGGCGCATAGGGGACGCCTCAATGTACTTGTAAACATCGTCGGTAAGCACCCGTCAAAACTATTCGACGAGTTTGAAGGCCGCAGCCGTGAGGCGCGCTCTGGCGACGTGAAATACCACATGGGCTTTTCTTCCGACATCGAAACCCCGGGTGGTTCGGTTCATTTAACCCTTGGATTTAACCCCTCGCATCTCGAAATAATCGATCCCGTGGTCGAAGGATCGGTGCGCGCACGTCAAGATCGGCGCGGCGACGTAGAACGAAACTCCGTCTTGCCCTTGCTCATCCATGGCGATGCAGCCTTTGCCGGTCAGGGTGTCGTTATGGAGACGTTCAACTTGTCCCAGACGCGTGGCTATTCGACCGGCGGCACCGTTCACATAATTTTTAATAACCAGATCGGCTTCACGACCAGCGATCCACTCGATTCGCGCTCAACCCTCTATTGCACGGATGTCGCGAAGATCGTCCAAGCGCCGATATTCCACGTCAACGCCGACGATCCAGAAGCCGTAGCCTTTGTCGCACAAGTTGCGCTCGATTTCCGTATGGAATTCAACAAGGACGTCGTCATCGACATGATCTGTTACCGCAAACACGGGCACAGCGAGGCCGACGAACCTGCCGCGACGCAACCGATCATGTATCAGCACATCCGCAACCATCCCGGAGTGTGTAAGATTTATACCGACAAGTTGGTTGCTGAAGGGGTCATCGTCCCCGGCACCGCGCAAGAAATGACTAAGCAATACCATACCTCGTTGGACGATAACATCGTGATGTCCCGACCCTACGCGAAGGTTAACGACACGCGCTTCCTGATCAACTACGAACCGTATCGCTATGCGACGTGGCGCGACGATGTGGATACCTCGATAAGCACGGAACTTACCGAAGAGCTCACCCACAAACTGGTCACGGTGCCGGATGCCTTTGAGTTACACCGCGCCGTGAAGCGAATCAACGCTGATCGCCAAGCAATGGGGGATGGAGAAAAACCACTCGATTGGGGTTACGCGGAAAACCTCGCCTACGCGACCTTACTGAACGCGGGCTGCGGCGTGCGCATCTCGGGGCAGGACAGCGCTCGCGGCACTTTTTTTCATCGTCATGCAGTCATCCATGATCAGAAAACTGGCGACACTTTTCTGCCGTTGCAGAACCTATCATCCGAACAGGCGAGCTTTTTGGTTATTAATTCTACGCTCTCAGAAGAAGCTGTCCTCGCGTTCGAATATGGCTACGCCAGCGCAGAACCGAAAGTTCTTACGATTTGGGAAGCTCAGTTCGGCGACTTTGCTAATGGGGCACAAGTGGTAATCGATCAATTCATTGCATCGTGCGAAGAAAAATGGGGTCGGTTTTGCGGACTGGTAATGTTCCTACCGCATGGCTATGACGGCCAGGGTCCGGAGCATTCATCCGCACGTTTAGAGCGCTACTTGCAACTTTGTTCGGATGACAACATGCAAGTCGTCTATCCGACTACGCCTGCGCAAATGTTTCATATGATTCGTCGGCAAATGCTGCGCCTTTTTCGCAAGCCGTTAATCGTCATGAGCCCGAAAAGTTTGTTGCGCCATAAATTATCGACTTCAAGCCTTGACGACATTCAAAACGGTCGTTTCCAGTCGGTAATCGACGAGATCGACGACATCAAAAAAGAGGCCGTTACTCGGATAGTGGTATGCAGCGGCAAGGTCTTTTTCGACTTGCTGGAGAGCAGACGCGAACACGGCATTGAGAACGTCGCGATTATGAGACTCGAGCAACTATATCCATTCCCGCGCGAAGAAATTGTCGAAAACATTAGCGGCTACCCTAACGCTGAGGAATTGGTTTGGGTTCAAGAGGAACCACGTAATCAAGGCGCGTGGTCTACACTGCTGTCGAAACGTCACCTAGGGGGATGCTTCCCAGGCGAAAAACCGCTACGGTGCATCGCGCGCCCATACGCTGCCTCACCCGCAGTTGGTTATCTTTCGTTGCACCGCGAACAACAACAAAAGCTCGTCGACGATGCACTCGGTATTGAGCAAGCCGACGAGAACGATCAGCAAAAATCAGCTTAGGGGCCTGTCGGACTTAGGCGTTCGTCATGAGGGGAAGTCCGATTTGAGCTAATTTTAGTGTACTTTTGCGGCGAATAGTCATTCGGTTTAACAAGAAAGTGCACTGAAAACGGCCAAATCGGGCGTCTCCGCAGTAGAACGCTCTATGGCCGACAGGCCCCTAGGCATCAAAAATAAAAGGAGCCCGTTGTGCTAATTGAAGTAAAGGTCCCCGCGCTCGCGGAATCGGTTCCAGACGCGACGCTGTTGGATTGGTATAAGCAACCAGGAGACACAGTAGCCCGCGGCGAAAATCTTATCGACCTCGAGACCGACAAGGTTACCTTGGAAATTACCGCGCCCGAAGCAGGGGTGCTGAAAGAACTACTGCAGCAACCAGGCGACATAGTTCTAGCCGATGCAATTCTGTGCGTCATCGATACCGAAGGGGCAGCCAGTGTAACGAGCATCGCGCCGACCGCGACCGGCAGCGCGCTCCCCGACAGTGATAAGGCGCTTCGTTTAAGTCCCGCAGTGCGCAAACTCGTCGACGAGCACGACATTAATGCGGAACTCGTTCCCGCAAGCGGTAAGGACGGGCGTATAACTAAATCGGACGTTATAAGTTTTCTCGAAAATACCGTTGTCGAGCCGCAAGCTGCCGATGCTGAGACGATAGTTCGAGCGCGTCCTCCATCGCCGCCCTCAGCGCGCCCGGAGGAACGAGTCCCGATGACTCGTATCCGTAAGAGAACAGCAGAACGCTTACTGCAAGCTCAACAACAAAATGCGCTGCTAACGACTTTTAATGAAGTCAATATGCAACCGTTTATGAGTCTGCGCACGCGGCACAAAGAAGAATTCGAAACACACTACGGTGTGAAACTAGGATTTATGTCCGTTTTTGTTAAAGCGGCTGTAGAAGCTCTCAAGAAATTCCCGATTGTTAATGCCTGTGTCGACGACGAAGATATTATTTACCACGGCTATTACGATGTCGGGGTCGCTGTTGGTTCTGAGCGCGGCCTGGTTGTCCCTATTTTGCGCGATGTCGATCGAATGCCTTTCGCAGACGTAGAACGCAAAATTCGCGATTATGGCGAGCGCGCACGGGACGGCAAGCTAACGATCGAGGAGCTCACGGGCGGGACTTTCACAATTAGCAACGGTGGCGTATTTGGCTCACTGCTTTCAACACCGATCATCAATCCGCCACAAAGCGCTATTTTAGGGATGCACAAAATCCAAGACCGGGCGGTCGTCGAAGACGGCGAAATCGTCGTTCGACCGATGATGTACCTCGCGTTGTCTTACGACCATCGAATTATTGATGGACGTGAGGCCGTGCAGTTCTTGGAATCGATTTGCAAGACAGTAGAAGACCCGACCCGGTTTCTCTTGCAGCTCTGAGCAGACGCTCTCAAGCCAAGCCGGTCGCCAGCACGGCGACCTCATGGTCATCGGCATTAATTTTTCGTTGGTGATTGCGCCGCAATCATCAATGGCACTGAGTTGCCGCTCCGATCGACACGAATTATTTAAGGAATACCAGCATGGATAAATACGATGTCGTCGTTATTGGCGCGGGACCGGGAGGTTACGTCGCCGCGATCCGGTGCGCGCAACTCGGATTAAAAACGGCGTGCATTGAGCGCGGCGTAGCAGCGGCAGGAAAAGTGTCGCTCGGTGGCACGTGCCTTAATGTCGGTTGTATCCCCTCGAAAGCATTGCTCGACTCGTCGCATCACTTCGAGCACCTCGCATTGCACGCGAAATCGCATGGCATCATCGCAAACGATATTTCTATCGACGTCGGCGC
>JBLFWZ010000178.1:0-9639 GCA_047611905.1 Gammaproteobacteria bacterium
GATTCAGAAATCCGGCCTCGGCGAATTCGCTCAGTACCGCCGCCATCGACTCGGGGGTTTCGTCATACTCGCCAAATTCGTTTGGCAGTCCGGCGTTCGGATGGACGCTGACAAATGTGTCGGCGATGCGTGACAATTCTTCTACATAGGGACGCAACTCTGCAGCGCCTAAGGCGCAATTTAGGCCGATACTGATCGGGTTAGCGTGGCGCACCGAATTCCAGAAGGCTTCTGTTGTTTGGCCGGTTAGAGTACGTCCGCTTCGATCGGTAATGGTGCCCGAAATCATTAGTGGCAAACGCTGGCCAGCGGCTTCGAATTCCTCCTCGATGGCGAATAGCGCGGCCTTAGCGTTCAACGTATCGAATATCGTCTCAACTAAAATAATATCCGCACCGCCCGCCATCAAGCCCCGAGTGGCTTCGCGATACGCCGAACACAGCTCGTCAAATCCGGTATTTCGAAACCCAGGATTATTAACGTCCGGTGAAACAGAGGCAGTCCGGTTGGTGGGGCCAAGTACGCCGCAAACATAGCACTCGCGACCTGTTTTTGCCCCATGCTTATCGATGACTCCGCGTGCGAGTTGCGCACCAGCTTCGTTCAACTCGTAGGCGAGATCCGACAAGTCATAATCACTTTGAGCGATGCTCGTCGAGTTGAACGTGTTCGTTTCGATAATATCTGCGCCGGCCTCTAGGAATGATTCGTGAATTCCTTCGATGATGGCTGGTTGGGTCAAGGTTAGAAGGTCGTTATTACCTTTTAAATCAACGCGGTGATCGGCGAATCGCTCACCCCGGTAGGCCGCTTCGTCGAGCCGGTGGCTTTGAATAACGGTGCCCATGGCGCCGTCGAGCACCATAATGCGCTCTCGCAAGGTAGATTCGAACTGGTCGGACTTAGAAGTTGTTATCGTCATGATTACTCAAATAGGAAAATTGATTAGTGGTGTTATCGCAAGCGAGGTGCCCGTAGGGGGGCTTGTTTCGGGCGTCTTCGAAGACCACTGGGTTTGCGCTGGATGACAATTAGGGCGACTGCAATCCCAATCAATGCCAAGTGAAAAACCCAGAGTCCAATGCTCGGCGGGAGATCGCCTTTCTTGATCAGAGATTTACCGACGCCGAGCAGATTGTTGTAAACGAAATATACTGAAATAGCTGTAATTAACCCCAAATACCAACTTGAACCACGACTTGCGAGGCCGATAAGTATAGCTAAAATTGGCAGCAACAATGTTGCAATTGCCGCAGAAAGGCGCCATTGCAGCTCAGCTGAATATATTGGTCCGCGAAACTTCAACAAATCTAGGGTGCGAATGTAGTTCACGTTATTGCTGACGTCCTGCGGAGTGCTATCTTCAACTCTCAATGCGTATCGGTCGAATCGCGTTATTACGTAATTGAGCGCCCCGGGATTGCCGGCATAGCTTATCCCGTCAAGAAATACCGCGAACCGATCCTTCGATTTCGCGTCGGTTTCGATGGAGGCATTGTCTGCCCGCATTAAGCCCACGTTTTTCGAATTTTGAACCTGCACGAAGGTCGTTTGTAATGTTCGTTCATCCTCGGCCACGGTTTCTGCATAAAAGATCCGTGTGCCACCGCTGAGTTCCTTGAACCGGCCCGCTTTTACGCCAGCAATGGTGGCCTCATTTTCTGTTTGGTTGCGGATGTCGACTAAAGTGAGTTCGGCCCGCGGTTCGGCATATAAAGTCACCACACCGACAATGACGGCCGCAACCGCGCTGACCTTCACCGCCGCTGAAATGAGCAGGGTATGTCCGCCGCCAGCCGCGCGGATAGCCGTCAACTCGGAATCTCGCTGCATTCGTATGATTGCCGTGAAAACACCGAGGTAGAGGCTCATCGGGATCAAGTCCTTGAGTGAAACAACCATTTTCAACGAGATCAGCTTAAAGATGTGATCGGCCGCAATTTTGCCGTCAGCGGCTTGCGCCAGATACGACGCAAAGCGCGAGCTAAAGTAGATCATCAGCAAAGCGCCAATGATCATGCCGAATGCACGTAACACTTCTCGAATGAAATACCACTGCAAAATCATCGGGGTAAGGCGAAAATAATCTCATTCGTTGTGAATGATTTTTCTAAGCCAAATTGTTCGAGACGCGCTTCGTGGCCGCGACTGTGGGTTAGGAACACGCCCGTGGTAAATTTAGGGTGATCGCGCTCGACCTGGTCCCAAGAAAGTACCGTTGGAGTTTTCCCCGTGTAGAAATGGACCCAGTCGCGATGCGTATTCTGTCGTCGGCCCTGGTCCATTCGGACAGGGTAGCCACCTATCGCTAACAATTGCTCGCTTGATATGAGGCTTTGGTTGATTTTCGCAATTGTCTCGCGGGTGTCGTCGGCGCGCCAGGAACGGTTGCCAGGAAATATGACCAGGCCAATTATCACAGCCAGTAGCAGTCCGGGGATCCAGCTTGGAAATCTATTCCTCGTCAATGCCATTAGGCCAATGCCGGCAAATAGCCCGAGAACAGGTAGTGCAGGGTAAAAATAACGAATGTCGTGATCGGGTTTGCCAATTGCGCCGACGACGACAACGACAAGCCACAGCACAAACCACAGATAGTTCAGACGCATGACCTGCGGCAATTCCCTGGCCCGTAGACGCCAAACCGCAAGCGTTGCTCCGAGCACCATAAACGGTAACCATGGCCAGTAGCGACGTAAGGGTTTGATCGCGTATTCCTGATACGCCGATTGCCAGCGGCCCAATTCGGGCATCGCAGTTGCCCGCAATGTGTCGGCCCCGAGTTCTGTGAGAGGAGCAAGCCCGTGTAGGTTGATCAGGATTCCGTACCAAATGACGATTGGGAGGAGCAATAGTGACCACCAAGCATTGCTTCTCGTGACTGGAGATTCACGCAGCACAATGGCATGACAAACGATCAAGGGGATCGCGGCAAACCCTAACGGTCCCTTGCTTAAAACGGCGAGCGTGATGCCGCCATACATGGCAGGCGCACCCCATGCCCGATCGCGATAGGCCCAACCCACGGCGCTGAGTAACATGCCAAACATCAAGGCCGAATCCATGCGCAATGTTGCCGTAAACTGGACGAACGTACTGTTCGTTAGCACAGCGAACGCACCCAACCAGGCAACAGGGTGATTCCACCAACGTCGCAGCAAGGCGTAGGTAAGTAATATCACACCCACGCCAGCGATACGAGATACGAAAGTCACGCCAAAATTACTGAGTCCGAACACTTTACAGCCGAGCGCACTAAGCCAAACGACCAATGGTGGCTTCAATAGATAGGCGCGTTCATCGGAATAAATCAACATGGGGTCGCCAGAATCGAGCAGCTCACGCGCTAAGCTAGCGTAGAAAACGGCGGTGCCATGGAGTTCTTTGGATACGCTGTCGGTAAATAGCACGACAACGCACAGCGCGAGCAGTATCGCGCGATGCAGGCGTTCAGTTGCTAGGCTGGGTTCGGATTCATTCACCTTTGATATTGCACGCGTCCCTTGGTTCACAGGGTCTGCTTTTCGCGGTGGATGAAGTAGATGTTGCGGATATATACGAAGCTACCCGCTGCTTGACCGAGAATGAACACTGGGTCCGCACGATATATTGCGTAACTTAGTAAAACAGCTCCGCCGGCAATGCTGATATACCAAAAAATGGACGGCACGATGCTGCGACCTTCGCGTTCACTAGCGATCCATTGAATGAGCATTCGCGACCCAAATAATAGCTGACCAAACAATCCGACCCCAATCCATATTTGTTCGGTGCTCATTTACATTTCCTTCCAATTAGTTAGGCGAAATCGTCGCCGACGCAACCATATGACGCCAATGAGATCGATTATCCCGACCCACAGCCGGTTATTGATTCCGTATTTTGAATATCCGGCTGCGCGTGGCCGGTGTCCTACTTCGATCGAGATGGCAGTCGCACCTTCGCGCTGCATCAACGCAGGTAGAAATCGATGCATATGATCGAAGCGGGGGAGACGCAAAAAGGATTCTCGCGATATCAGTTTTAGGCCGCAACCGGTATCTGGCGTTGCGTCTCTAAGTAGCCTGGAGCGTACCGCATTGGCTATTTTAGAGGACCAACGTTTCACCATTGAATCGTTCCGTTGTTTGCGAAAGCCGCAAATTATCGGCGCGGTTTCGGCTAAAGGGTGCGCGACGAAATACGCCTCCATACGAGTGATGAGTTTCGGTATATCGTTGGGGTCGTTTTGACCGTCGCCATCTAACGTGGCGATCCATTTGCCGCGCGCGACGTCAATGCCGGTGCACATTGCCGCGCTTTGTCCCGAATTTTCGCCATGCACGACCACTTTCAACTCTACATCTAGGGTTTCACGTGCTGCCAATAGGTGCGCTACCGTGTGGTCGCTGCTGCCGTCATCGACGATGATCAGCTCGAAGTCAGGATCATTACCAATTACGGCAACGATTTCATTGACCAGCGGGCCGATGCTGTCTTGCTCATTAAAGCATGGCACTACAATCGAGTAGCGTGGGTCCGCGTTAGTTTGGGGAGAGTCGGGCATGAATTTAAGAGAACCGGGTGCGGGAACGTTGCTCGATACCCGTTGTTTACAAACGCGCGATTCTAGCAAGCTATTCGATGACACTCACCCTTTGCACCCCAAGGGCTTTTGACAGGTGCGTAACGGGCCATTAGAGTCCGTGTGATAACTCCACCTGGACATAAGTAGTGAAAAATGGGTAACCGACTCTCAAAAATATACACACGAACAGGTGATGCTGGCACGACCGGCCTCGGTGACGGCGGCCGAACCTCGAAAAATGCCATTCGAGTTCGGGCAATGGGCGATATAGACGAGCTAAATTCGCTCCTCGGGGTACTTCGAACCGACGATATCCCGAGTGAGATAGATGACACCTTATTGGCCGTGCAGCACGATCTGTTCGACCTGGGCGGCGAAATTTCAATCCCCGGTTCGAGCTTGTTGCCATCAAGTGCAGTCGAACGCCTCGAGGGCGTTATCGACCTCTGGAACAGTGAGTTACCGGCGTTGAAGGAATTCATACTGCCGGGCGGTAGTCGAGCAGCCGCTCACTGCCACCTTGCTCGAGCTGTCTGCAGGCGTGCCGAACGGGTAGTCGTGGAATTGGCGGACTCCGATGCAATCAACGAAGGTTTGCTCCGCTACGTCAATCGCTTGTCGGATTTATTGTTCGTACTGGCGCGTACTTTGGCCCGCCACGATGATGGCCAGGAGGTCATGTGGGACCGCTCGCGCTTGCGTTCAACAAACGATGAGCCCTAGGAGTCTGCCGGGCTAAGCGCGTTCTAGGTGGCTCGGGCATTCTGCTTCGCGCTGTCTCTCCCGTCCATGGGGTCGTCGGCAACTGCTCGTGCATCTGACCGCCATGGACGGCGGGAATGCAACGGGATTGCAGGAGCAATCCTTGCTTTGTAGTCGCCAGGAAAGCCGCATTTGGCTATTTCCAGCGCACTTTCCCGTTAAATAGACCGACTGTTCTCCGCAAAAGTACAACAAGAAGAACTCAAACAGAACTTCCCCTCGTGACGAACACCTCAGTCCGACAGGCGCCTATCGCTCCTGTAATTCCAGGACTTTTCCATCCCGGCGCATATTGAGTCGATTGAGAAAGGATTGGCCTAGCAAAGCTTCGGTCGGAAAATTCCCGTCCAACACGACGCCGGCAACGCGCTTTAACGTCAATTGGCGAATATTGATGACGTCGAAGGTGATTCGAAATGCCGCAACGACACCCGATGCCGTTGAAACAAATGTCGGCTCGCCATCCACGTCGTAGAGTATTCCCATGCGCTTCGCCATCGATCCGTTGATGACAACATCGGTGGCCCCGGTATCGACGAGGAACCGGATCCGATTACCGTTGATTAGGCCGTCGGCGAAGTAATGGCCGCGAGCATCGGGATATAGCTGCACCGTCTTTGCTGCCAACCCCTTGATATAGGTGCCGACGATTTTGCCGTCGAGCTGTAGAGTCGAGCGCTCACCATCGATCTCGATGACCGCCACGTCGCTGGTCGCGCTAACTAAGCTCACGCCTTGCGGACTAGTTTCGCCGATTTCAAGCAGGCGCCTTTTACCGTTTATGGTTAACACAGCCTTGTCTTTGAACAGTGCAACGGCCGTTACTTTAATAGAGGTTTGCGCATTGGCCACGGCGCTCAGAATAGCTAAGGCCAGCACGCCGACGCCGTGTAAAAGCGCAGTTACGCGCAACAAGCGGAAAACGCAGTGCTTAATCATTACGATGCCTGATAGAATTCCGCAGCCCCGACGGGCGCATTACATAGTTGTTTGTAATTAGTAAGCGGCCGCATGGGATAATTTGGGGCAATTCAACGAATTTGAACGCGAGTCATTATGAACATAGCATGCTTGGATTTTGAAGGAGTGTTAGTTCCCGAGATTTGGATCGGGTTGGCACAAAGAACGGGAATTGAGGCACTCAAGGTAACCACCCGCGATATTCCAGACTACGACGAGTTAATGACTTACCGTCTGGATTTGATGCGCAAGCACGACCTACGATTTGCCGACATCCAAGCGGCGGCCGAGGCACTCGAACCCCTCGATGGGGCGGAGGAATTCTTGGCCTGGCTACGAACGGAATTCCAAGTCGTCATTTTGTCCGATACTTACTATGAGCTAGCCGGACCTTTGGTGCGCAAACTCGGTTATCCGACGATGCTGTGTCATCGCTTAGAAATCGATGCGCAAGACCGTGTAGCAGGTTACCGACTGCGCCAGCCGGATCCTAAGCGCGCGTCGGTGAAAGCTTTTAAATCACTGAATTACAGAGTGTTAGCAGCAGGCGATTCCTACAACGATATTTCTATGTTGCAGGAAGCCCACTTCGGGATGTTATTTTGCCCGCCTGACAAAGTGATCGCCGACTACCCGGAATTCGGCGTTGCTTTAAATTATCTGGAATTAAAAGAGGGCTTTATTGCCGATAACGCAAGCAGCTGATAGCTACGTTAGATCCCGTTGCGGCGCTTTCGATTGCTTCGCAACGAGGCCAATCTGCCAGTTGCGCACTGCCCAATCCAAGATCTCTTGCGGTGTGCCGTCACTCAGTTCTGGTAAGGGATTGTGATCTAGAAATACTAGTGCGTTGAGCAACACACTAGAGGGGCGCGATTCGTCAATCGCCGTCGCGAACGTCTGCTTGCTCAGTTTGGACCCGAATTCGTCCAATACAACAGGAATATGCGCGTAGTTTGGCGATTTATAGCCGAGCACACCTTGTAGAAACAGGTGCCGGGATGTCGATTCAAGCAAATCCACGCCGCGCACGACTTCCGTGACGCCTTCTGTGGCATCGTCGACAACGACCGCTAAATGATAGGCGTAGAGTCCGTCCGCACGCAGCAACACGAAGTCGCCAATCGATTCGCGGTTCAGTGACAATCGTCCCTGAATCGCATCGTCGAAGGCAATGTCGCCGTCGCCAATTCGAACTCTTAGCGTGCGCGCGGGTTTAGCGGAATTATGCCCCGCGCGGCATGTTCCAGGGTAAGGGCCGCCGGCCAATTCTCGGCGCGTGCACGAACACGGGAAAGTCAACCCGGCTGCGTCGAGACGCGCCAATGCGTCGTCGTAGGCGAGGGATCTTTGGCTCTGATAAGTCACTTGCCCGTCCCATTCGAGTCCGAGTGTAGCCAAGGTATTGAGAATCGTACGGCTCGCACCGGCTTGTTCGCGTGGCGGGTCGATGTCCTCAATCCGGACCAGCCATCGGCCTAATTGGCTGCGCGCCTGCAGGTAACTCGCAACGGCAGTCACCACCGAGCCAAAGTGTAGAGGCCCGCTCGGCGATGGAGCGAAGCGACCGACGTACGTTGCCATTGATTGACGACCTTCAACCGCAGGATCTAAACGGATCCAGCCTCGTTCGATAGCTGTTCGATATAAAGTGCTGTCGCGCCGGCAACAGCGACCGGCATGGCGATGAAGTTTACGATGGGAATCATGGTCAGAAACATGACCGTACCGCCAAAGCCCAGCGCCAACGACCGGCGAGCGCGCAGGGAGTTTTTCACGTGTGGAAACGGCAAACCGTGATTGCCGAGCGGACAATCGATGTATTCGATCGCCATCATCCAGGCGCCAAATAGAAACCACAGCGGCGCCGCGATTAAGTTAACACCCGGGATGATGAACAGTATTAGGCAAGGTATCGCCCAAATGAAAAAGTAAGCCAGTTTTCGCAATTCTGCGCCGAGTGTGCGGAGCATTTCGCGGCCCATTGCTCGCCAACTAAATTCAACATTTGCCTGCTGGCCAGTAAGGTGTTGTTCGACCGCGGCAGCCAGTAAGCCGTTGAATGGGCTGGCAATTAGATTTGCTAAGATCGTAAAGCCATAAAAAATAATGACTAACGAAGCCAAGGCAAAAATCGGCCAAAGAATAAAGGCGAGCCAATCCAACCAGTCCGGTAGAAACGTATCGATGACGTAACTTATCCCCATCGCGGCACAAATGAGTCCGAGCGAAAATACGGCGATGTTGATGAGCAATGGAATGACGACATAAACCCGAATCTGCGGTTCAACTATGATCGAAAACCCCTGCCAGGCGTAGCTCGCGCCACGGTGTAGGCGGTTGGAGTCGATGGCGGTGATCACGGTAAGTTCACGGCTGCCGGCAGTTGCCATTTGTCGGCACTGTGTTGTGCTGTGATCGTTGGATAGGTCCCGCCGCGAACATTAAATTTTGCTGTAACGCGTGCGAACCTCGGCTGACAGGCATCTATGATGTCATCCAATATCTGGTTGGTTATTGCCTCATGAAACGCCCCGTTGTCGCGGAAAGACCAAATGTAGAGCTTCAATGCTTTCAGCTCAACGCAGCGCTGGTCGGGAACATATTCAAGTAAGATTGTCGCGAAATCAGGCTGCCCGGTGAGAGGGCACAAGCAGGTGAATTCCGGCAATTCAATCCGAATGGTGTAATCGCGTTCCGGATTCGGATTAGGGAAAGTGTCGAGGGTTTTGCTCGGTGTGCTGGTCACGACTGTATGAAAATTCGTATTGTTTTCCGCTGCCTAGAATAGCACAGTGGGGCATATCCAGCGCCCGCAATTACCCTATTCAAATATCGAATAATCACTTTCAGTGCAGACAAATTAGCGATGCTGGGACGTCCTTCGCAGCGGCTCGATTTGAGACCTTGCCAAGCTCCGAAAATATTTGACATCTTCAACTCCAGTATTCGTCTTAATATTCATTAAAATATATATATAACAATAATTTATGATCACTATGTAATGTTATTTATATTATTGTGCGGTGCGTTTGGCATAGGGTATGCTTCGCTTCCTATGCGCATAACAAAAATCAAGCTTTCGGGCTTCAAATCGTTCGTCGACCCTACCACGTTAACTCTCCCCGGCAACCTCACCGGCGTCGTCGGTCCGAATGGTTGCGGCAAGTCGAATATCATCGATGCATTACAGTGGGTTATGGGCGAATCGTCGGCCAAACAAATGCGTGGCGATTCGATGGCTGATGTTATTTTTAACGGTTCGAACTCTAGAAAGCCGGTCGGCCAAGCATTTGTCGAGTTAGTGTTTGATAACTCCGACGGCACACTGGGAGGGCAGTACGCGGCGT
>JBLFWZ010000179.1:0-9613 GCA_047611905.1 Gammaproteobacteria bacterium
TGTAGAGTTGGAACAACGCCATGTCAAAGGTTTGCATTCCCTTCGCACCACTTTGCTCCATTGCTTCTTTAAGGTCACTGATATTGCCTTTGAGGATCAGATCAGCAATATGTGGTGTGTTGATTAGTATTTCAATCGCCGCAACTCTTCGGCCGTCGACTGATTGCACTAGGCGTTGGGAAATCACCGCTCGAACATTTAGCGACAAATCGAGAAATAGCTGCTTGTGTAAATCTTGCGTGAAGAGGTTGATAACCCTTTCCATCGCTTGGTTTGCGTTATTAGCATGTAAGGTCGACATACATAGGTGACCCGTATTGCACAGCTCCAGTGAGGCCTGCATCGTTTCGCGATCGCGTATCTCGCCGATCAAAATTACATCCGGCGCTTCGCGCAACGATGCACGTAACGCATTGCGATAATTCGCCGTGTCGACCCCAACTTCGCGCTGGTTAATAATCGATTTTAAGTTTGGATGAGAAAACTCGATGGGATCTTCAATCGTAAGAATGTGGCCCGTCATTTTCTGGTTTCGTTCGTTCACCATCGCGGCCAGCGTCGTAGACTTTCCGGAGCCTGTGGCGCCCACCATGAGGATCAATCCGCGTTTGTGCATAACCAAAGGTTTAAGCACATCCGGCAAGGCTAATTCATCAATGGTCGGAATTTGCGAAGGGATCCGCCGTAAGACCATACTGGTCTCGCCGCGTTGACGAAAAACATTAACGCGAAATCGAACCGACTTGTCTGGCAGCGAAATGGCGAAATCGCATTCCATGGTCTCTTCAAAACGATTAATTTGGCTTTCGGTCATGATCCCGTAGGCGGCTGCCTTGGAGAGTTCGCCGGTCAATACGGTTTTACCAACGGAATTGACTTGTCCTTCTATTTTAATCTTGACCGGCGCGCCGACGCTGAAGAATAAGTCTGAACCTTCTTTGTCACGCAGCAGTTTCAGGTAGGGTGTTATATCCATGAGTTATCGAAGCAGACCGCTTTTTTCTTCGGATTCTTCCAACGAAAGGTGATCGAGCCCTTCCAATTTATCGCTGTGTTTCGCTGCTTTGCCTTCGAGCTTGATGCGTAGGCGCAATTCGTTCATCGAGTCCGCGTTACGTAGAGCGTCTTCGTAGGTAACGAGATCCTCTTCATAAAGATCGAATAAGGCTTGGTCGAAAGTCCTCATACCCAGTTCATTCGATTTCGACATGATCGTCTTAATTTCGTGAATTTCCCCTTTCAGTACGAGGTCGGCAATGAGCGGCGAATTCAGCAAGATTTCAATTGCGGCCACTCGACCAACGCCGTTGGTATGTTTGAGCAATCGTTGCGAGATAAGGCCTTTGAGATTGAGTGACAGGTCCATCAAGAGTTGGCTGCGGCGCTCTTCGGGGAAGAAGTTGATAATCCTATCAAGTGCTTGGTTGGCGCTGTTTGCGTGCAAAGTCGCCATCGCAAGATGCCCTGTTTCAGCAAACGTGATGCCGAATTCCATCGTTTCGCGGTCGCGTATCTCGCCGAGCAGGATAACGTCCGGGGCTTGACGAAGGGTATTCTTCAATGCGATTTCCCAATCGTCACAATCGACCCCCACTTCGCGTTGCATGATGATGCAGTTTTTATGCGGGTGAACGTATTCGATCGGGTCCTCAATCGTAATGATGTGTCCGTAACTGTTTTCGTTACGATGGTTAATTATTGCGGCCAGCGAAGTCGACTTACCGGAGCCCGTTCCACCAACCATGATGACCAATCCGCGTTTGGTCATGGCGATGTCTTTCATTATTGGCGGAAGACCTAATTGGTCGATGGTCGGCACGTCTGTCTCTATCGTTCGCAACACCATGCCGGTATACGACTGCTGGATGAAAGCATTAACGCGAAAACGCCCAATTCCGGTCGGCGCGACCGCGAAATTACATTCCTTCGTCGCCTCAAACTCTTTTAGTTGACGATCGTTCATAATCGCATAGGCCAAGGCCTTCGCGTTTTCGGAAGTGAGTTTCGTTTTTGAAACAGGAGTGACTTTGCCGTCGATTTTAATTGCTGGAGGAAAATCAACGGTGATAAATAGGTCGGAGCCCCTTTTATCGACCATTAACTTGAGCAGGTCGCGCATGTACTTAATAGCTTGTTCGCGTTCCATCTTGGGCCTCTTCTAACTATCTGTGGGCGACGGTTCTAAACGTTGTCCTTATTCGTAGCCTTCGATTGGGCTTCGCTGCGCGAAACGGTACCTTGTTTCACCAACTGCTGAAGGCACTGATCCAAGGTTTGCATACCAAATTGCTGTCCGGTCTGGATTGCAGAATACATCTGCGCAATTTTGTTTTCACGGATCAAATTTCGTATCGCTGGAGTACCCATCATGATTTCATGGGCGGCCACTCGTCCGCCGCCGTTCTTTTTCATTAGCGTTTGCGATATCACAGCACGCAAGCTCTCCGAAAGCATGGCTCTGACCATGCTTTTCTCTTCAGCTGGAAAAACGTCGACAATTCGGTCGATCGTTTTCGCCGCCGAGCTAGTGTGCAATGTTCCGAACACCAGATGCCCGGTCTCGGCGGCTGATAGAGCGAGACGGATTGTTTCCAGATCGCGCATTTCGCCGACAAGAATGGTGTCTGGATCTTCGCGTAGCGCCGAGCGCAGCGCCTCGTTGAAGCCGAGCGTATCGCGGTGCACCTCGCGCTGATTGATCAAACATTTCTTGCTTTGATGAACGAATTCGATCGGATCTTCGATGGTTAGAATATGCCCGTATTCGGTCTCGTTTTTGTGATTGACCATCGCGGCGAGCGTGGTGGATTTTCCGGAACCGGTAGGACCCGTCACTAACACAACGCCACGCGGTATCTCAGAGATTTCTTTAAATATGTTTGGTGCGCCCAGATCTTCCAGACTTAGAATCTCGGACGGGATGGTTCGAAAGACGGCGCCAGAGCCGCGGTTTTGATTGAATGCGTTGACCCGAAAGCGAGCGAGCCCAGGGATTTCAAATGAAAAATCACATTCCCAGAACTCTTCGTAATCCTTACGCTGCTTGTCGTCCATGATGTCGTACACGAGGTCGTGCACTTCGGTGTGATCCATTGCCGGCAGGTTGATTCTACGCACGTCGCCGTCAACTCGAATCATTGGCGGCAACCCAGCCGATAAATGCAGATCTGAGCAACCGTTTTTCACGCCAAAGGCGAGAAGTTCACCAATATCCATGGCACCCCCTTGAAGATGCGAGCCTAATTACTATGATTGGCTTAACCAGCTTTTCACCCTAGGGCTGCGTTGCCAGAGAGTTATGCCGACCCGATTTCGCACAAATGAATCGCGCAAGATATTAATCTAGATTCAAACTTTAGCAAGTAACTACCCGTATTGTCATGTAAAATCCACTACAATTCGGTCAGCTAGTATAACCCACGCCAAGATCTAACACATGACCGGTTCGACGAATTGCTACGAGAACATCCGCCAACGCATGGACGTGGCTGCGATTGCGGCCGCAAGGGCAGCGCACGACGTCCGCTTGTTAGCGGTCAGCAAACGCCAATCCATTAGCGCTATCAAAAGAATTGCAGCACTCGGGCAACGTGAATTCGGTGAAAATTACCTCCAAGAGGCGCAAACGAAAATAGTCGATCTGGCGGGTTTGAACCTGACATGGCATTACATTGGCCAGGTCCAATCGAATAAAACGCGACTCATAGCGAGCTTGTTTGACTGGGTGCACAGTGTCGATAGATTAAAAATCGCCGAACGCCTGAACGTGCAGCGACCCGAGCTGTCGCCACCGTTAAATATCTGTGTCGAAGTCAATATTAGCGGGGAAGCTCGAAAAGGCGGCATCGCCGTCGACGAAGTACCTGAATTTGTCGATTCATTGGCGGCTTTCAATCGCTTACGCGTACGCGGATTAATGGCGCTGCCCGCCCCAAACGTCGATATCGAAAGCCAACGTGCTGTATTTCGCCTCATGCACGAAACACTCAGTAAGCTAAACCGGCCGGCCGTCACTGACTTGTCGATGGGCACGTCTGACGATTTTGAAGCCGCGATTGCAGAGGGCGCAACACTCGTGCGTATCGGCACTGCGCTGTTTGGAAAACGGGTGTGACAACAACACCCGTCAAACGGCACTGTCGTTTAACTCAACGGCGATTCCGGGTAACGTGATCGCCATGGAAAATCATATTCTCAGTATTGGCGGCGGCAACATGGGCAGCGCCATTATTGGTGGCCTGCTAGCCAAGGATTATCGCGCGGACCGGATCGCAGTGGTTGATCCGAGCACACAAGTGCAAACGAAAATTGCGGACGATTTCGGCATTAGCGTGCAGGCAACGTGTCGCGAGATACGTGATGGGGAAATCGTTTTATTGGCGGTCAAACCCCAAATCATGCAACCGGTGGTGAAAGAATTAGCCCAATTGATATCAACGCAGCGACCACTGTTCATATCAATCGCAGCGGGTATTACCACAACCCAGCTACGGCGCTGGCTAAAAGCGGATGTTCCTATTGTGAGAGTGATGCCAAATACACCGTCATTAGTCGGTCACGGCGCGGCCGCATTGTTTGCAACAGCCGAAGTGCGAGACGACGAACGGCGTTTCGCTGAGTCTATTATGAGCGCCGTCGGGCTCGCACAATGGGTTGACGATGAGGCACTGCTCGATGTTGTGACTGCGCTATCGGGTAGCGGGCCGGCCTACTTTTTTCTATTCATGGAAATTATGGAAGAAGTTGCGGTAGAGCTAGGACTCGAACGTTCGATTGCACGAAAACTAACCATTGAGACAGCACACGGTGCGGCATTGCTTGCGCAGAACTCTGCTTTCGCGCCTGGCGAGCTACGCGAACAAGTCACCTCACCTGGCGGTACCACTGAACGCGCGCTCGGCATATTGAACTCCGGAGATATTAGAGGCTTGCTTCGTGAAGCCCTAAAAGGCGCGCACAGTCGTTCTAATGAACTGGCAATTGCGGCGGATACGGATTTATGAGCGGGGGCAGCTATTTCGCAAACGCGGGTGTGTTCCTTGTCGATACGGTATTTGGCATTTATCTGTTAGCCGTGATGCTGCGGTTTTTCCTACAGTTGGTTCGCGCCGATTTCTACAATCCCTTATGCCAAGCGATTGTCACGATAACGAACCCACCGCTTCGGATCTTACGCCGCTTCGTTCCGCCTATTCGTACAATCGATACCTCATCAATTTTGCTGATGATTATTCTGCAGCTAACGAGCAGTTATTTGGTGGTTGTTTTATTAGGCGTTGCACCCAGTCCAATGGGACTACTGGTCGGCACGATAGCTGAGTTGCTCAGTAAAACGATATATTTATTCATGTTTGCTATTTTGATTCAAATCGTCGCGAGTTGGATTGCGCCAGGTAGCTACAACCCGATACTTGATCTCCTAGACTCTCTAACGGCGCCCATTATGCGACCGGCACGCAATCTGCTCCCACCGATGGGCGGCATCGATTTATCCCCAATGCTCGCCATTATCGGACTCACTCTAAGCTTAATGTTGATCGTTGCGCCATTAAGGGATTTCGGCCGCGCGTTACTTTGATATGACCATGTCCTCTTCGATACCGGCTGATAGTGTCGGTGTGGTATCACCAGAAAATTTGCATTTCACAGAACCGTTGCAGCTCGATTGCGGCGTCGTGCTCAACGAATATGATCTGATTTTCGAAACCTATGGCACATTAAACGAACAGCGCAGCAACGCTGTTTTGATTTGCCATGCATTGAGTGGCGATCATCATGCTGCCGGGTACAACTCTGAAGACGAGACGAAACCGGGCTGGTGGGACAATTGCATTGGTCCCGGAAAGCCGATCGATACGAATATATATTGTGTTATTTCGTCGAACAATTTAGGTGGATGCGCTGGCTCGACCGGCCCGCTAACCATCAATCCCGCGACCGGTACAGCTTATGGACCGGATTTTCCCATTGTCACGGTCCGCGACTGGGTAGAAAGCCAGGCGCGACTTGCCGACCGTCTCGCTATCCAACGTTGGGCCGCAGTGATGGGTGGCAGTCTCGGTGGGATGCAAGCGCTGCAATGGGCGATTGATTATCCAGAGCGCGTGGCGCACGCGATTGTAATCGCGGCAACACCGAAACTATCGACGCAGAATATCGCGTTCAATGAGGTGGCTCGCCAAGCGATCCGTTATGACACAAGTTTCCACGACGGCCACTATCGTGATCACGGCGTCTTACCCGAACGAGGCCTGATGCTAGCGCGAATGCTCGGACATATTACCTATCTCTCAGACGACGGTTTGCATGCAAAATTTGGCCGTGAGTTGCGCGACGGGAAATTCAATTTCGGCTACGACGTCGAATTTCAAATTGAGAGTTACCTGCGACATCAGGGCTTATCGTTCGTCGGGCGGTTCGATGCAAATTCTTATTTATTAATGACAAAGTCGCTGGATTACTTCGATCCAGCGGCGCGCTTTGATAACGATCTAACAAAAACCCTAAGCGGCTGTACGGCGCAATTTCTTGTCCTTTCGTTCACCAGCGACTGGCGATTCGCGCCGGCAAAATCACGCGAACTAGTTCGCGCCTTGCTCGACGCGAACAAGGACGTTAGTTACGCGAACATCGATTCCGAACAAGGTCACGACTCATTTCTTCTTGAGATTCCAGCCTATCACGCGGTTCTGCGAAGCTATTTTGACCGTATTCACAGAGAGTCGATGAAGTGAACGATTTAAGGGCAGATCAGACGATCATCGCCGGATGGATACTACCGGGCAGCCGCGTTCTTGATCTGGGTTGCGGCGACGGTCGTCTATTAGCAGCCCTGCAGCGGGACCATGGGGCAAGTGGCTACGGCGTGGAAATTGATCCCGATAATATCGTTCATTGCATCGCCAACGGCGTTAACGTTGTGCAATCCAATCTAGATGATGGATTGACAGATTTCGATGACAATTCCTTTGACTACGTCATTATGACGCAGACGCTCCAGGCAGTTCGGTATCCTGACCGCCTACTCCAGGAGATGTTAAGGATCGGTCGAGAAGGAATTGTCACATTTCCAAACATGGGGCATTGGAAGTGTCGCGCGCAAATTGCATTCGGCCGCATGCCAATTACGCAACACCTACCTAATACCTGGTACAACACGCCGAATATTCATATTTGCACGATCAACGACTTCGAGGATTACTGCCAATCCGGTCGCATTGAGATATTACAAGGCACAGCGGTCGACGCGCTGCATCGAAGTGGCACTGCGATGCGCCTGCTACCAAATTTATTTGGCGAAATAGCAATGTACCGGTTTCGAAGACAACCTTAAGTATCCGGCGATGCGAATTTTGTAGTCCTCGCAATTATCGAAAATATCTTCCATACGCGACTCTGCTATATTTGATCTACGGAGAGCGATGTTTTATAAGCAGGCAGAAATTATGCGCAAATTAATCTTTACGAATATCGTGGCATTAAGTTTGTTGTTTCTACTCGCGCCGCAGGCGATGGCCGAACGCTCGGATGAATTCGGTGATTACCAGGTTCACTACAATGCACTTACCACCGACCTGATTGAACCTAGCGTCGCCCGGGCTTATGGGATCATTCGTAGTAAGAATCGAGCCTTGATCAACATCGCGATACTACGAAAAGTGATGGGTACGCCGGCGCAACCGGTGCGGGCGGTGGTCAAAGTCGAAGCCGTAAACATGAGCGCGCAACTCCGCTCCATAGACATGCGTGAACTGAGCGACGCAGGCGCTATCTACTACATTGGGGAGTTTCCGGTTACTAATCGCGAGAACCTCACCTTCAAATTCGAGGTCACGCTAGAAGGCATGACAACGACGCATAGTGGATCATTTAAGCAGGAATTTTACACCGAGTAACGTGCCGTCAGGCGCTTATTCAGCAATAAAATCCTGTACATGCATCGTATAGTCCATGATGAGCGGAGCGTGATCTGAAAACCGCTTGGCCTTATAAATTTTCGCGGACGCTACTTTCTCAGCGACGGCCGGCGTTACGATTTGATAATCGAGCCGCCAGCCAACGTTGTTGTCCCAAGATTGGCCCCGGTTCGACCACCACGTGTACTGATCCGGCTCGGCATTGATTATGCGAAATGCGTCCACGTATCCGACCTCACCAAATAACTCGTCCAGCCAGCTTCTTTCCGCGGGTAAAAAACCTGAATTCTTCTGGTTCGAGCGCCAGTTTCTGAGATCAATTTGCTTATGAGCGATGTTCCAATCGCCGCAGAGGACGAACTCTTGCCCCGATTCGCGCTTTTTCTTCAGCACGGGCAGATACATGTCGAGGAAATCGAACTTCGCTTGTTGGCGGACTTCTCCCGACGATCCTGACGGTAGATAGATTGAAGCGACGCTCAATTTACCGAAGTCGAGCTGCAAGTAGCGGCCTTCATTATCGAAAAATTCATGGCCTAAACCGTAGGTCACGTTGTCTGGTTTATGTTTAGAAAAAACTGCAACGCCACTGTATCCTGGTTTCACCGCGTCCATGAAGTAGGTGTGCCAGCCGCGCGGTGATTTTATTTCAGGGACCAACTGTTCAATCTTAGCCTTAGTTTCCTGTAGACAAACGATATCGGCTCGTTGACGACTCAGCCATTGAAAGAATCCCTTTTTATGGGCTGATCGAATGCCGTTACAATTTAGCGAAATGATTCTCATAAGTCGTATTGATGCGTCAGTTTTGCGATTTATTGTGGAGCTACGGCACCACACCTGAATGCTCGTATATTCACGTTAAGCGCTTAATTGAATGAGCGTAGTGTAGCGCTGTAAGCGAGCCCGGGCGAGACACAATTAGATTGAGAGGCACTATTAATGCAGGACTATCAGAAAGAATTTATCGCCTTCGCAATGCAACACGGCGTCCTGCGATTTGGCAGCTTTAAATTAAAATCGGGCCGGCAAAGTCCGTATTTTTTCAATACGGGTTTGTTTAATTCTGGGCTAGCCCTGGCGCGACTCGGAGAGTTTTATGCGCGCGCTATCGTCGCAAGCGGTGTGGGCTTCGATCTGATCTACGGACCGGCATACAAAGGGATACCACTCGGCTCTTCGATCGCAATTGCGTTTGCGACCTTGTATGACCGTGACGTTCCCTTTTGCTTTAATCGCAAAGAACCGAAAGATCATGGCGAAGGCGGCGCTACCTTAGGCGCGCCCCTTGCTGGCCGCGTGTTAATCGTCGATGACGTCATTTCCGCGGGTACATCGGTGGGCGAGTCAATGGCAATCATAAATGGCGCAGGTGCGAACGCCGTAGGCGTCATGATCTCGCTCGACCGACAAGAACGCGGGCGCGGCGAACTTTCGGCCGTCGACGATGTTAAGCAACGTTTCGGGATCCCCGTTAATAGTATTTTGACACTTGTTAACATTATCGAATTTCTCACCGAGACAGACGATATGAGTGAAGAATTAGCTGCAATTGGGAGCTATCGTGCGCAATTTGGGGTGTGATTCAGAATTCGTTCACCCTCAAGGTCTATAATCCTACTCGCACGTACTGCGTTATTTACCTGAACAAGGCAACGAAATGACTGGACCGACTATTGATGCCCCAAGGCTGAGAA
>JBLFWZ010000180.1:0-9593 GCA_047611905.1 Gammaproteobacteria bacterium
CTACCAAGCAACTGCCGCACAATCGTAGCTAGAAACCGACTTGGAATGGCCGACCGGTGTTCTCAGACAACCGGCAAGATCGCTCGCGCTTTTCTGTCCCGAGGCCTAATTAGGCACGTCGGCCCGGACAAGAAAATCTAAAGTCGTTGTTTGTCCTTGAAGCTGAGGGGGATCACGAATGCGTCGAAATCAAGAACGACTCTAGTGGAATGTACGCAGCTCGAGGGTGTGGTGATCGGCACCGGGAAACAATTTCAGCTGGATCTCGCTCACTACACAACGGCATCTTATGATTCTCAGAAAAGATAATTGTCGGGACGACGAGGTTCAGATACCGGGATTGCGAAAACTAGCTCTCGTTGACGGCGAGCTTACTGACCCAACGGCAACGCACTTGTGCGTTACCCGCCGGATTCAAGTTTCGATCAGAAACGGAACGACACGCCTCCAACGGCGATATGGGCGTCCACATCGATTTCCACGTCCGCGTTCACCGGCCCGTTAAATCCGGCTACAGGATCGGTCGATTGGTTGAGCTCGTATTCCGGAGCGCCGTGGATATACCGATACTCGGTAAACAAGTGCAAGTTTTCGGTAATCTGATAACTAATACCGAAGCCGGCTTTGTATCCGAACGTCTTGTCAGTATCTTCTTGTTTCGCGTTGGAAAGCAGAAATCCGTTGTCCATGTTCGCAAACAAGATGCCGGGCCCAGCCATGACGTATGGTGAAAAGCGTTCTCCACGATGGCGCCAAATCAGATCGAAAGACACAAACGTATTGGCGACCCTTATATCCGAGGTCCCGATAGTCAAGCCGACTAGCCCGGGAACGGGGCTCACAATGTTCGAGGCAGTGGTCGTTTGGTTGTCAATGTCGGTGTCGAAACGCGTCACATCAACTGCAACGCCGAAATTTGGGTGAGTTTTCAACCAAGTACCCATGCGGCCGCCGAAAGCCGGACCGTTGTGAACATCAAGGCTTTTCCATTTCAAGGTACCGGGCGCACCGGCTATTGTTGTCTTCACGTCTGCATCTTGGTCGCCACCCCAGGAATAGCCACCGAAAACATCGAGAAATATGAGCGGATCCCCTTCAGCTTGAATAGCGGGCGAACCCAATAAACTGATTAAAAACAATATATTGTGAACTTTATTGGAAGTCATACTAGACCCTCGATATTCCAGTGAAATCATATATAACAATAGCTTATACTAATAATATAGAAACAACATTAAATATATGCAAGCATTTAGTCAAAAATAAACTATAGGTACATATAGTTATGTCGCATATCTAATCTATTAGATTAATCCGATATGTTGCAAACATGAGCCGTGAACGTTCGCTCATGAGTGATGCAGGGAAGACGTAGGCCGTCCACTATTGCGTGTGGACTTTCGTTGGAAGTGTTTAATGCGGTCGATAGAGTGCTAGCGACTGGTCGATTTTCGCCGGCTCACCGACAATGGCATTGGGACGAATTTACGCGACGATGCGCCCTAGCCGAGGGTTCGCAACGCGCCCGGTCATACATTGTTAATGTACCGTTTGCTCCGGTCGTTGTTGATAAATTACCGTGATACGCTGGTCCCAGTTCCGAGAGCATCCCGATGGCGTGTCGCATAGGCTCGCGTGATCCCATCAGTCTGCACGCCGTAACCGATCTTGCCGTCGCAATTCCAGCGCATAAAATGCTGCACGTAGAGCACTGCTGGCCACGGGCCCAGTGGTCCGGCATTGATGGTCGCGCCGCTTATCTGATAGCGGCGGCCGCGTACGTCTACCGCTTCAAGTAATGTACTCATGGCATACATCCCACTACGCTCCGAACGTCCCGTCATTTCGACCAGACCGTAGGCCTTGCCGTTTTCCAGCACGTAACCACTAATGAGGCCGCCAAAATTTTCGTCGTGGGCAGGGTCGATCAGCGCCATGGCATGCAAGGTTAGGTCTTCGCCGAAGCTGCCATGCAGCCACGTGATGTTGGTGACAGTGCGATCGTCGCGCACACCCCAACTCCGATCCGCAGTATCGATACAATCGACCACGTAAGTTTTTCCGCGAATACGCGCTTCGCCAGTAATTCGACCGGTGAGTTCGTAATGCCCAGAGAACGCTTTGTCCCAGCCTGCACCAATGCGTGATTGGGCAAGCGGATCGGTCTCGGGATCGTTGATATCCCAGGGATCGCCCAGTGCGTTAAATTCGAGATGAATCTCCGTGTCGTCGAAACCCTGGTAATCAATGAGATAGCGTTTTAGAGGTGCCACGGCATTCACTTTGAGACCGTTCGGTAGTTCGAAATCGAGCAATGATTGAGGGCACGGTAGGTGCTGAGCGTTATCGATATAGATCTGATCTTCCCAAGACGTGACGATTCTATCTTGGACCGTGATGTCACTCATGCAGACACCCAGTTTCGGCTTGGCGAATAAGTAGAGGCTACCGCTAATGCGCGCTTCGGGAATGCAAAACGGCCAGAAATTTGTTTCGGTCCAACGCCAATCAACGTCAGCTCCGGCGGGCATTTGAAATTCGGCTTGCTCAGGGATGATCATTAATTTGCTCCAGATTATGCGTTCGATTCGTTGCTCGGACGCGGGAAATCGATCAGGTCTTCTATGGGTGGATACGCTGTGGGATCTGCGTCCCAACCCTGCGGCGCAAACCACGCGCGCTCACGCTCAATTTGTTCTTTTGAGGCCGCGAGGACGGCACGGCTCGCAGCCTGCCGACAACTCGGCTCGCCATCGCGCCATAAGGTTTCTACTAAGGCGGATATTCTTACGCGCAATTCCAAGGCGGCAGCTTCTAATTCCGCAGGGGCTGTTTGCGCCCCGGCGAGGGCCGACTCGCCGTCCGTCACACAGGCAGCGAGTTTCTGAAGTTCGCTGGTCGTTAACGAACCGCCAGCGGCGGCGCCGATGAGCTGGTAAGACAGACCCAGAGAGCGCTTCAGTTCGTCGACATCGTAATGGAACTGCATCGGCAATCGCGTTGCCATCAAATGCATCATGGCAACGACCAGTTGCGCCTGTTCTTGTGCCATCTGATTTTCGGGGTCGATAGCGGGTAATACCACATCGGTCATTGATTTAATCATGCTGCTTAGTTGCAGCGGGGCTCGTAAGTCCATCAGATCACTTCCTCGAGAACTTCAGTTAACTGCTCGGTAAATTTTGCACCGATCCCGATGCACCAAGCGACTAGAATGTCTTGATGGGTCTTGCCGCCGGCCGCCGTTCGGTAAGAAGTGAATAGCGCCATCACGGCCGTTTTCCAAGTGTTCAGAATCTTGTAATAACGTAGCGTATCCGCATTCACGGTCAGTCCTGATGCCGCCGTGTAGGCGTTCAGAAAGTCCGCTTCTGGCATGAGGCCGCAGACGAGATCGACCCCGGTACCCTCTTCGGTGTGTCCCCAGGGTCGGGCAGTAACCCATGCTAGATCTTCGTGCCGATCGCCGAGGTGTCCAAGCTCCCAATCGAGCCATGCCGTGATCGCACCAGTTGACTCCTCGAAGAGAAAATTCCCACAACGGTAATCGCCGTGCAGCAAGGAAATCCGATCGACCGGCGGCATATTCGCGCGCAACCACTGCGCTGCCAAGCTCAAAATCGGGATCTCCGCCAGGGCGTCCTCTTCTGCAACCCGGCTCCACCAATTGAGCTGCCGCTCTACGGCGATGGTGCCGAGCGTCGGCACTTCGAACGCGCTTAACTCGGCGGTGACCCATTCAAAGTTATGAATCCGTGCCAAGTTCTCAACAAACTGCGGCGCCAGCAATCCACGCAGCCGAGCCCCGTAATTCGTACCCATTCCCGAGACTTCGCCGCCGACTCCGCTGGTCGGCTTAGTGACACCAGCAGCCATGCCGTACACAAGCGCCGGGTATGGCAAATACTCTCCTTGCGTATCCACCCAATAGGCGCTCGGCACAGGGACATACTCCGCAAGCGCTTTGATAAGCTGAAATTCACGCAGCCGACTAGATTCGACGATAGATTCTGCCGGTTGCATTCGTAGAACCATTTGGGTCGTGATGCGCTCGCTTTGTGCAGGCTGCCAGGTGAGATCAAAGGCCATCTGCAATTTCGAGGCGCCACCCGTTAGCCAACGTGGTGAAGCAACTTCAAACATTTCGCTTAAATTCGCACGCAACAATGCCTCGACACCGCTACACAGCGTTGCCAAGGATACGGGCGCATAGGCAGGCCCTGCACGGCGCTCGAGCTTCGAAGTTAGAAAATGATCGACTTCTCGCTCACACGGAAAACGCTCGCGTAAACTCGCAATCCATGCGGGTGATGGTTGGTCTTTATTTAACATCGGCTTAGCCGTCCCCGTGAATTTGGAAATCGTTCCGTTCCCGCATAGGTGTTAGGTACGACAATTCAAGTTGCGTAATGATAACGCGGGTGGCACAGCGTGGGTGATATTTTGAGGCCGGAAACCCCGGGGAAACCAAAGCTGATGGATTCAGCGAATTGGACGATGCTATCGATAAACTTGCTAACGACTGACGAATAAACCGAATTTCACCGATACCAGCTTGGACATTCGATGATGAGCACACGTTCTCTACGGAACATTGCCCAACATCTTTTACGGATCGTTTACCGGATGCGGGGACAGTATATTAAATTTTGGCTCGTGCCCGGCGCGCTGACGCATTGCGACCAATCCAGTCGACTGTCCCAAAAATTCAATCGTTAGTAGTTAAATATACCGTCCCAGTATCTCAATAGAACACGAAGGCTCGCACCACCACGTTTTTTCGGCATGGCGCATCGGCCGGCGCAGTTGGATCGACGCAGGCCGAGTGGAAAGACCAGCGCGACACCGAGCCGTCCGTAATCGAGTCGTAGCACTTGAGCATAGACACTTCCGTAGGCGTCTGTTTTGGCAACCAGTACCACTCGTGGTCAGAACGATAAGTGAAGCGAGTAGTCTCACCTACCCGGTCGTCGTAGACGCGGTAGTTAGTGATGTATGGCTGGTCGGCAAATGACGGCCAAGCGCAAAGCACAAACGGATTCTGCTGCACAGTCTCGATTGGTTTGGCGAGGTTGATAGACATGAATCGGCGCGACATCTTTGCGTCGGCCTCGGCTTCAGTGTAGTGCTGCTGGCGCCCGAAGTTCCGCAAATTCTTCGTAAGGAGTTCACGGCAGCGCACGCGCCCGCTGTTGTCGTTCAAATCATTGTGCACAATATTGGCATAGAACTTGTTCACGCCGGGGTCATTGTTGTCCTGATCCTCAACGACGTCGCCCGTGTAGTCCTTGTTAAACACGTCGTGGTTATACACCAACGCGTCCGTCGCTCCGGGGAAGAACCCCAGCAAAAGTTCCTCGATCTCGCGGTAAAAGACCCGCTCCACTTCGTCGGCATCGTAGAAATCCGTGCACTCGGATTCACAGTGCGCGAGTGAAACACCGAGCTTATCCATACTTTCAGGACTATTAGGTGACAGACCGGGGTAGTACTCCTCGATCCGTCGCGCGTCGCGCAGTACCTGTGGGAAATACAGCGCGCGCCGATCGTGGTCTCGCTCCTCTGTGGCTAGGGCTTCGGCATCGGCCGCGTGTGCCGGGTTGTGCCAGAGCGCGTTGGACGAGACGATAGAATAAGACGGTCGCTCGTGGATGATGTAGCGTAGTGGCAGCGCGAGTCCGCCTTCAGGTGCTTCGATGCCTTCGACTCGAATGTGTTCTACGCACTCCGCATACGTACGGAATCCAACACCCCACTGGGTTTCGATGGCCCCTGGGGGAGCCGTGTTGAGCATCTCGATGAGCGCCTGCCCTTCCCCTTTTGCAATCTCACGAAGCGCGGCCTCGGTCGCCGCTACGGTTCCGGCGTCACCATCGCGGTCGAACGACATGTAAGACAATCCGCCATTAGCCGCAATCGGCGGTGCCTGCCCTTTGGTGAGTTGCAGAGGCGGAACGTACGCCGATGACGTTGTATCCGTATCCGCTATACCGTCTTTCGTAATATCTCTGAGTTGGTTCATTGGACGTCTCCCGATGAATATTCTCTAATATTGGCATACAAGAGGCGTCGTTCAAAGGGGGCGTTAGACGGCCAAGGTTCTGCGGTTCGGTTAAATACGACAACAATCTGGGCAGCTGAATCATAGGAGCAACTGGTCCCGTCCGAATCGAATAGTTCCGTCCCCACCTACCCTGATATCGAGGGAAAAGGGAAAGTCCCTTTATTCCCATACGCGATGAGCAGTTCAATTGGCTTCAACCGCTTAAATAAACTGTCTCCTTGGCTCCCCTAGCCGGTTCGTTCACGCATTTTGTAGCACGGCATATCGTTTCACGTTCGCGTTTCAGACCAACTATCCCAATACGTTCGTTCCACTGAAGGAATGCGTTTGCCGGGCTTGAAATCGTCGCCAGTATAGTAAGCCACCGGAAGTAACGCGCCTTGTGTGATGTGATCAGGAATTCCAAGTAGGGCTGCGATTTCCTTTTCGTATGCAAGATGCAAGGTCGTCCAAGCTGCACCGACGCCGCGCGAGCGCAACGCGAGCATCAGCGACCAAGTGGCCGGCAGCACCGATCCGTAGCGTGCCGCTTGCATCATGGGCCCGCCGTCTTCCACCCGACCTTCTGTGCAGGTAATGATGTGGACAGGTACCTCACCGAAATGCTCGGCGAGATGGGCGGCGGAATCATAGATCCTATCCGCGTAATTTTGTTTCTGCACAGCCAGGTAAGATTCGAAACTTTGCTGATAGTAGCTGCCAATCTTGGCGCGCTTTTCCTCGTCAGTTATGACTAAGAAATGATATTTCCCGAGGTTGCCGCCGTCCGGCGCCTGGATCGCGAGATCAATGCATTGTTGAATGACTTTGGGGTCGACTGGCCGACTAAGATCGAGACGCTTACGAACTGAACGGGTCGTGGTCAACAAATGGTCGATTGATTTGGTATCCATTTAAATGCTCTCTTCGGTTGGTGGAGTTAGAAGTGCTTCGGAAAAGCGTTGCCAAAGGGCGCAGTTTACTCAATTCCCTTGGCGCACGGCGAGTTCAATTCGCGGAAAAAACGGGGCAGTCACCTTAGTCGATGGCGACGAATCGAAATCATCGTTGCGCGCAGGATTTAAGTAAGCTTAGCCCTTTCCCAAACTAAGCTTGTCGCTCGCACAAGCGTGGCGCATTGTTGCTGCGTGTCGCCGCGAGATCATCTGTTTCAGATTCAAACTCGAAGTCTCAGCTAGCAGTTCGAATCGACAGGAGCGAATGTCACGAGAATCAGAGCTTAGGCTGCCATCTCGTCTCGATGAGCGCACAGTTGTTCGATAGAGGTGGAATGATCGCCTACCACGCGAATCACAATATGCTCCGCACCAGCAACGACATATGCGCGGATAAAATCTAACACTTGCTCGATCGGTCCGCCGAAGCATGCTTGCATCTTGCGCATAACGACTGGCGGCGCGCCGTAGTAACTCTGCATGTAGGCATCGATTGCAGCATCGCCGCTCGCAACGTCGTTCGCGATCGCGACCGTCAGGTAAATTGCCGTGGTTAGTGATGCGGGGTCGCGTCCGGCTTCCGCAGCCGCTTCGTGGAAGAAGATTCGTCGTTGCGCGAAAGTTTCGGCATCAGGACCCACTGGAAACCAACCATCGAAGTTTTTCGCCGTACGGGTGATCCCCGCAGCGGTACCCGTTCCGATCCAGATTGGCGGCCCGCCAGGGGTGTAAGGTGTCGGCGCAAGCTGCCCTTGCGTAAGCTGCCAACGGCCATCCCAATCCAGCGGCTCACCGGTCCACAGCGCCTTACATAACCGAAAACCTTCCATCATCCGGCCTACCCTTTTTTCAAACGGTACGCCGGCTGCTTGGAATTCCGCGCGAATGCCAGGTGTGCCAGCAGCGATGCCAGCGCCGACGATGAGCCGTCCCTCACTCACTTGATCGATTGTCGCTAGTTGCTGCGCAAGTACGATGGGATTGCGCAATGCCGGGAGTAAAACGGCTGTGCCGAGCTGTATGTGCGGGATAGCACCGGCAACGGCTGCTAATAAGGTTAATGGGTCGTGACGGGGACGCGCTAACAGCGAGTCACCGGCCCAAATCGAATCGATGCCCTGGCTCTGAGCGTGTTTGGCCGCATTCATGAGCAAGCGTCCGGCAGGACGGTTCTGCATAATGTTCTCACGCGTTGGTAGCAAGTAACCGAGTTTGAGTGCCATTGGTTGTGCCTAGTCTGTGCCCGCAAAGAGTTCATAAGGTACGCGGCGACAGTTTACTCAATTCTCTCGTGCACCATGTAATTCAATCCATGGCGATGGACTAAGTAAACAGGCTCCGCATCACCCAAAGCGAGAACCCGATTTGTTTACCCATTCTCGGCAGACGGTTGCTTTCGACATGAGCGCGCCCGGAAGCTAGAACGGTATACCAGCGGTAATTCCTGCGACCGGCGTGATAAATTACCCCAAAAAGAAATCAAATAAACTGGGCGCCGTGTTCCATGGAAGCTGCTTTCTTCAATAACAATGAGAGTTCATTGCCTGGTATGAACAAACGGCATATCTAGTTAGATCTTGGTTACGTCTGAAAGCATTACAGCCGATCTGACAGGATTTTTTCGGGATGCGACGAAATTGGGCGATTTTGTCAATAAACTTTACACTTTCGCTGCTACCCCAAGATGGTTTTTTACCAACCCATTGAATTTTTTAGAAATAATGATTCTGGCCTGGTTTTTGCACACTAATTTGGAAACAGTCGGATTTGGATGGTTTTGTAAACTATCTTGACACCGAGCCGTAGCAGAAGACGAATTTGTTGCTGTGGCAGGCGAACTCTGGCGAGATGAAGCAAGCAAAATAAAACGGCGGTATCGAGATCATGAAAAAGACAAAAATTCTAATACTATCCGCGTCGCTCGGAGCAATGCTCCTAGGGTTGCCCGTATCGGCCGAACTAACTGACAGCCCCTACTTTAATTTATGGACGGACGACGGCTCAAATGGCGGGAACGGCAACACGGTAATGCTTTGTGGGACCCAAGTGTGCGATGGCACTGTCAGCGACCCGGTCGCCGATATCAACTATGCGACGTTCACGGCGCTTGAATTCAACACCGGCAAGGGTTCTGGAGCCATCGATCCGTTCTTGCGGTTTCAACATAACGAAGGTGAGGCACTCGGCAGTGCCACCATCGAACGGGCTTTCAACACTAGTAATGTGGACATTGGCGTAATTAACGATGTCGATGCAAGTGGCGCCATCACCGATACCTACGCTAACCAAGCAAAGGATTCAGTTGCGGGTGGCCAGAATCCTGACGATTTTAACCATGCAATTAAATTGAGCGATTTACTCGCGATTGACGGACAGTACAGCTTTTTCCTGGACATCAACGAACCGGGCGGTACTAAATCAACACTGACATTGGACGAATTAGCGTTCTTTGTGTCCACTAGTGACATGTTGAACGAATTCACGCGCGATAAACCACTTGACAATGGCCCCCAGCCAAACAATCTAGCGACCGGCGAATTCACTGATACGGACTGCGGGGTTGGACAGGTCTGCGACGCATTCAAAGTATGGGA
>JBLFWZ010000181.1:0-9584 GCA_047611905.1 Gammaproteobacteria bacterium
CGAAGCCAAATCTTTGAACAATCCAAGTCGATCCCCGATCACGCACAAATTCATTGCTACCGCACCGGCCATGTCGCCAAGCACTTTCGTGGTGAACGATTTTGCGCGCTGCTTATCGAATGTGTGCGTGTCTGCCATGTTGAATTCCTTATGCGCTGCGGACAGCGGTCAATAATAGTTTGCGATCCGAATAGCGACTATCATAGTCGAAGATCGGATTTCATCCCCCGATTCGTGTGCTCTACTGAATCCAACTCGGAGGTCAACAATGCCAGACTTAAAGCGAGCCGAGGACATTAGTAACGCTTAAGTCAGATACCGGACCAATAGAGAAAGATTAAGGCGCCGCAGACGATCACAGCCCACGCTTCGAAAGCTAGTCGTAAGGCCAATGGCGCAGTGCGTAATTCCATGAAATCAAGGAACACGAAGCGGACCTTAATGAACGTGATGATCAAAATCGCGATTGTTGCGTAATGAAACTGCTCGCCAAATCCAAAGCCGTGGCCAAACTGCCAAGATAAGCCGGTGGCTAGGATAAGTCCTAACCACACCCAGGTAATTCTCGGTACTGGCATAGTTTTCATTGCGCTAGCGCAGCAAGTAGAACAACGCGAATAAAACGATCCAAAGAATATCGACCATGTGCCAGAAGCTCGCGCCACTTTCCAACACATTGATGTTCTTCTCGTTGAGTTCCGCTGAACGTGCCGTATGCCACAGGAAAGTGAGCACACCCAGGCCGATCACAACATGAATTAAATGAATTCCCGTGAGCATGAAGTAATACATGTAGAAGTCGTTCGTTGTGATGTTGACGCCAGCGCGTAGTTTTTCTCCGTATTCAAAAACCTTCACCACCACAAACGCCAGAGCGCAACAAAGCGTTGACGCAAAATGGCGCGCACTGATCTTGCCTAAGCCCTTTCTGGCAGCATTTATCCCGAGTGCGACAAACCAAGAGCTCGATAACAGTAAGAGTGTATTAAATGCACCGAAAGTTTGATTCAAAGTCAATTGGGATTCGGCAAACAATCCGACGTCTTGTGACCGGTAGTAAATAAATACGGTGAATAGCAGTGCGAACATCATCATATCGCCGAGGATAAACACCCAGACACCGGATTCCCCAGGCAAGTGTGTTTTTACCGATTGCGGCAACTCGACGGATGTCACGATGAAAGATTGCTAGCTTGTAACCGGTTGTTCGCTTTGCGCGATAATCGCGCGACGTAGCATTACAAACATCACGATATACCAAGAAAAGAACATCAGGAACGGAATCCACCAGACAAACAGGCCATCCCAGGCAAATGGTCCGACTTTGAAGAACGTGAGTAGGCCGCCTGGGATAAACGAAACACCAACCCATAAATTGAAATAGCCGAGCCAGCGCGGAAAAATGGGCTCGGCATTTTTGTCACCCAAAATGGCGAAGCCAACAACAAAATCCTGAACGATGAATGTTGAGAATGTCATTAAGAAATAAATCCATCCCATATCGTTCAACAACTGAATCAGTTCGGGACTACGTTCGGGTCGAAATGCCGCCGCCGTCCAAGCGACTGTCGCGAATACAAACGCGACGACACTCGCCGTACCACCCGAAATTTGCGCGATCGTGAGAACGTCGAAACGACCTTCAATGCGACGCATTTGCACGGCGATGACGGCGACAAAGGCGCACATGAATCCAACACAGGACATCATGATTAGCGCGCCAGTACGGATAGCTAAGTTATTTTCGCGGTAGATTTCCGCGATGTCGAGTGCCGTTAAATTCGGCGACAGCGGCGGCATCATTCCGGCGATCGGCCAGAGACCGATGGTGAAGATAATGGCAAACGGTATGGCGCACCAGGCGCAAATTAGTTGGCTTGTCTTGTTCATCTAGATTCCCCCGGATTGAGATGGATTAGACGGGCCGCAGCCGTGGTCGTCCAATTCGCAATAACTTTAGCGAACTGCGAATCGTGCGGTCCCTTTAATCTCATCACGGTTTATAGTCGGACCCGGTCAGTCGATCATTGCGACGGCACGCGTCCAGCCCCCTGAAGCGGCTTTAATCTTGCACGGGAAACAGGCTACCGTAAAGCCATAATCCGGCAGATCCTCTAAGTGCCTGAGTTTTTCCATGTGGCAGTACGGAACGTCAATACCGGCATAATGCCCCTCCCAAATAATCCGTGGATCTTTGGTCTCTAGCCAACGTTCTAAGGTTTTGGAAAACGGTGCGTCCCAACTCCAGCCGTCAATCCCGGTAACCCTTACGCCTTGGGAGGTAAGCCATTTCGTTGCCTCGCAGCCAACCCCGCAACCCGAATGAATGTACTGGTCACTGCCATACATTTCTCCGGCGTGGGTATTCACTAGCACAATATCCATCGGCTGCAGTTCGTAACCGATGCGCTTGAGCTCGGCTTGAACGTCTGCTGCAGTCGCTACGTAGCCGTCATCCATGTGGCGAAAATCGAGTTTCACCCCAGGCCGGAAATACCAGTCCAGCGGCATCTGGTCTATGGTTGGCATGGGATTGCCGTGCTTGTCTTTGGAATTGTAATGATACGGCGCGTCCATGTGCGTACCGTTATGCGTTGTTAAGGTGATTTCCTCCATCGCCCAACCTTCGCCACCAGGTAGATCCTCTTCCTTTAGGCCTGGAAACAATTCGCACATAAGCTTGGCGTTTTCTTTGCCGGATATATAGCGAATTGAGGGTCGCATGAAGTCTGGGTCGACCTGCGTTTCGTTATCCAGGGGTTGCGAGATGTCGATAATTCGAGAAGGTTGTTTCATAACCGGTCCGATGGCTCCTTAACGGGTGTGGAATTACTGTCTAATTTTAAAGCGTCTAGCATCTTGCGCGCGCGGCTATTTTTTTTAGCCACGCGGGGCTAGGATTTTTCTATCGATGAGATCGTTCAACCAATAGCAAAAGCTATCTTCGGTATTCCAAGCCATCGTAAATCCCGCCTGGCGAATCTTCACCGTACTGACAAAAACTGGATCAGGTGGTTCGCTGGCACCGTGTGCAAAACACATGTCGGCGTAAAAATGGGATTCGCCAAGCAAATCGTCGAGTGCAATGGGGCGCAATTTGTGGCGCTCGACTACCCGTTGCCAGACGTCCGCGTTGGCTGGGATGTACTCGGCCAGTGAGATGGCTTCATCGGGTCCGGTTTCGACTCCTAAGGTGGCCGCCATAGCGGACCACATGTCACGAAACGAGAAGACTTCACCGTTGGTTAAATTAAATGTCTGGCCGATAGCGTTTGGCGCTTCGGCCGCCCACACAATTGCGCCCGCGACAAGTCGAGCGTCCGCTGCCTCCCAGACCCAGGTGGCGCCACCGGGGAAGGAAAACGGTAAGCCGAGTTCTTTACGGATCGCTGCGTATATGCCAATTACGGGGGGCAAATTCATCACCACACCGTGGTTTGGGCCGACGATGAGCTGCGGGCGAAAAATTGTGAAGTCGAACCCGCCGTCTACAGACACTTCGCGAATGTAATCTTCCTGCAGCCAATAAAAATTCGGGTGCACCACCCGTTCTTGCGCTTCGCGCGCTGGGACCCGCATGGGCACGCCTGCCGTGATGCCGTAAGCTTTCGTACCTTGGAGTACGCTCACGTGCCGCAGTTTTGCTGATTGGCGTAAGGGCTCCAGAAGATTGCGCAACATCCGTCCGTTGGTCTCGATCTGCATTGGATCTGACCAGCCGGCGATAAGCCCGGGCAATTCAAATACTGCGGTATAGACAACATGCGTAACGTCGCTTAAGGATTGCGCCGCCGTCTCGCAGGCACCCGGGTCCATCAGATCTAGACTGACGTGCCGAAATCCACCCCTGGCAAGTAATTCTGGATCGCGCCGCGACGCGGTGATCACAGTCCAGCCTGCGTCGGCGAATTCTAGCGCCGCTGCCGTGCCGACGAGACCGCTTGCGCCGACGATAAGTACAGTTTTTGTCACTAATTATTCCTCAGTATTTTCGTCATGGTTCAATATTTATTCTAAGACTCGGACTCGGGCCACACTTCGTTTAGCGAGCGGAACGCACCGACTGCGTTTGGCCACCCTGCGTAATGAGCCGTGTGTGTGATCATTGCGGCGAGCTTTTCGCGCGGGATGCCGAGCCTACGAGCAGCAGCGAAATGAAAAAGTTGTTCCGGTTCGCGGGCTAAGGCCGTCAGGATCGTGCAGGTCACCAACTCGCGTTCTTGCAATGCAAGAGCTTCGCCTTGCCAGACGTCGCCGAATAAGTGTTCCAGCGTATAGTCCAGAAACTTTGGATCGAAACTATTAATGGCTTCGCGATCGCCACAAAGCTGTTCTAGCAAGTCGAGGCCTTTTTCACGCTTTTCTTTGCTCATGGGTTTTCCTCTGTAAAGTTGTGGAAGCTGTTTTCACACAATAACGTGTTCCTCAGTGAGTAAAATCGACAGGCCCGACGGTGCTGCGCCACCGGTGGCGCTCGCGCGTGCCCGTGCGCCTTCTGGGGTGGAGAACACGGCGTCCATGGCTGCGCGGGTTTCAAACCAGACTTCCGCAACGCCGTCGTAGTCTTGATCCGGTGTCGTACACATATTTATGCGGTACTCCACGAGGCCTGGCCATTGCTTCACTTTTTGCGAATGCTCCTCCAACCACCACGTTTTGAACGTCTCAAAATCCGTACCTTCAGGGCGCTTTAATATTCCAATCACTTTAAACATAGGAGTTCTCCGATTAGGTCGATGCAGTATATAGATAGTCTTATCGCGGCCTCAAAGTAGATAGTGCGCTCTTAGCGTATGAGCCGCGATCGATTTAAAAATCGACGTTCAATAGGGTGATGTAAAACCGTAGTTAGCAAACATTCCAGAGCAATAAGTCGCGCTAGTTAGATCTTAAATGGCATAATCCGCTCGGAATCTAAATCGATTTGGCCGAGACAGAAATGTGACCCTTACCTTAGAGACAATTAATATTCACCATCCTCGGCACTATGCCAAGCACGGTGCGCCGTGGGCCGAGTGGGATTTATTGCGCCGCGACGCACCTATTTTTTGGTACGAGCGAGATGATGTCGAGCCTTTCTGGGCAGTCACTCGTTACGCGGACGTGATGACGGTGTCCGATAATCCAGAGATTTTCATCAACAGTGGGCCGCGCTTGCGCCTAACTTTGGAAGGTACGCCGGAGTTACTCCGCGCCGGGGTTGATTCTTTCGGCGAAGAACGGAATTGGGATCCGAACGAGCCGCCGGATATGGTGTTTATGGACAATCCCGAGCATCGTCATTTGCGCAAACAATCGAGCTGGGCTTTCACTCAGGGCGGCATGCGCAAGATGGCCGGCCATTTCGCAAATCTATCCGAGCAGTTTACGAATACATTTATCGCGAACTTGGAAGCCGCCACAGCGCGCGGTGAATCCTGCGATTTTGTGAGCGGTCTCGCGTGTAAATTGCCGTTAGCCGCGATCGGCGAAATTATGGGTCTCGCGCCGGACGACTGGAAACAGATCCTGATCTGGTCAAATGCTCTCGTCGGGGAAATCGAAGAAGCGGACCGACGACCTGGCGAAAGTCGCGGTGCGGCTGGTTATCGCAGCATGTACGAAATGCGCACTTACATAGAAGGTTTAATTTCTGAAAGCCGCGCCGTCGGTGCCGAACGCGGTGGTTTGATCGACCGCATGGTGCACACCAAAGTGCGCGGCGAATATCTCACCGATCAGCAGCTAAATGGCTACATATTCCTGCTCGTAGCGGCTGGCAACGATACGACCCGAAATGCATTCGCGGGTGGCGTGGCGGCTTTGTTACAACACCCAGATCAATGCGATCTGTTGAGCGAAAACCCGGAACTCATTTTGTCAGCTGTCGAAGAAATACTACGCTGGACGTCTCCGGTGGGAAATTTCTTGCGCACTGCGACGCAAGATTTCGAACTGGCTGGTACGAAGATTTCTGCTGGTGAAACCGTTGGAGTGTTTTATCCGTCGGCCAACCGAGACGAACGGGTATTTGAAGAACCGTATCGTTTCGATATCACGCGCGCACCTAATCCGCATTTAACGTTTGGGTTCGGAGCACATTTTTGTTTGGGCACAAATCTCGCCCGGGCGGAATTGAAAGCAGGACTGATAGCGTTGATCCCGCACTTGAAGAACATGGAGCTCCATGGCGATCCAGTAGGCATCGCCCAGACGCACGTGATCGGCTATTCGCATCTTCCGATGCGCGCGAAGTTAGGCTAGCTTCTTCTCAACGATCCCAAATCACGTGATCGCCATGTTCAGCCGCGGCGACCAGCATATTGATCAACGGCAATGCGCGATGAGCAACGCTCACGTTTCGATCATTTTCTCGCTCGTCGTCTTCGCTGCCATGACCAGATTGCTCGGCCTGTAAGTCGATCTGTTGGCGCAGCTTCTCTAACGCCACCGGCACATCGTCCGCCGATAAGGCACTCGGTACGCTGCCGTTTCGCCCCATCATTTTGAGCATCTGCAAGGCAGCAGATTCCAACATCAAAATATTCGGAGAATGTTTACTTTTAAACGTAATTGGCATGGTTTTTCCCGCTGTTGGAACAAGTTGAAGGCGATCGAATAGTTTTGTTCATCTTGGATAGTCTAATTAGTCTAAAGTTCGCGTCTACGCCGCACGCGTACCGCATCTCGAACGCGCTCTTGTTCTGCTGCGGTTAACGGACGCTTGCCATCCTGGTAGCTCGGGCTGTCGCGGTTCGTACCGTGATTCGCTTTACATTTTTTAACAAAATCGCTTTTCCATCTCTCGAGTCTAGCAATCCGTCTATTGCGAATTGAAGGATTGCCGCGACTTTTCGCGCGTGCTGTCTTGGCTGGGTGTTTTAGTGCTTTCATCCGCTCTAGCTGCGCCTCGATGCTACTCAATTCGAGCGCTCTCGCCTCTTCCGAGCCTGGTTCAGGAGAGGCCCGTGTCGGGATCCGAAGTTCCTCGACGCGAACGTCCGGCGGCGGCTGGTCGCCGAAATGGACGTTACCTTGCGGATCAGTCCATTTATTGATGTCGGCGGCCCGCGCAGTGAGCGATACACAGTAAATCAGTAGGCTTGCGGAGATAAGACTCAGGGGCATGATCGAGTTCCTCCTCATCATCCGAATACGCTTAATGCTAGACTAAATCCGCCGAGTTAGTACGTATCGGGCCGATCAATCGTTACCGTCACTCACCGTCTGCTCGTGAGTAACTGTAGTGCTGCACGCGTAAACACATTTATAATGCGCCAACCCGCGCGAACGGCACTGGCCGATTAGGTCGCCGTGATTGTTCCCGCAATCACTCGCCAACCGGTGCGCGAGGCTCTCGCAAACCTTTTTTGTGTCGAAACACACAGAAAACGAACTGCAAGAACTTGCAGCCAGAGGAAGTTCGCAATGCAATTTGACGTCGTATCGTTGGGTGACCACCTGCCCGATCCGCATACCGGGTTTTACAACGAAACCCAAGCTGAACGTTTTCAATTCTGGGTCGAGCTTGGGCACCGGGCCGACAAATCCGGCTACGGAGCAATTTGGCTCGGCGAACATCATTGTTGTGATTACATTGGTTCGTCTCCACAGATGGTGTTGGCTAGCATCGCTATGCGGAGCGAGAAAATTCGCCTCGGCACAGCCGTAAGCTTGTTGCCGAATCACGATCCCGTGCGGCTCGCAGAAGAATTCGCGACCCTAGATCTACTCAGCCAAGGTCGCGCCGAAATAGGTTTTGGCAGCGGTTATACCGCTCATACGTTCGATCTATTCGGACAGAATATGGACGACATGGCCGAGATATCGGCTGAAAACCTCAGTCTTTTGCGCACCTTGTGGGATGAAAAGGAGATCAGTTGGAGCGGGAAATTTAGAGCTCCAATCGAACAATCTGCGTTGCAGCCGCGTACGTTTAGCGGTCGCTCGATTCCGATCAATATCGCGACAGCTTCGAATGAAGAAAACGCACGCAACGCAGGACGGAACGGCTACAAATTGATGCTCATGACAGTCGTCGGACAATTTGCCGATATGCGCTATCTCGCAGATGCTTACCGCGACGCTTACCGGCAAAGCAATCACGATCCGGCCGGTATGAGCGTGGCGGCAGTGGCCTACGTGCACGTGCAGAGTTCGGGACAAGCGGCACGCGATACGTGGTTTCCTTATCGTGATAACTATCGCGCTTTCACGAAATTGCTTACCGAAAGCAAAGGACTAACGTTTGGTGTCCGCGAACTCAGCAAACGCATTGCAAAGGAGCGGTTCATCGCGCGCGAAGCGGATCTGTGCGGTGACTCAAACGAAGTGACGGCGCAAATACTCAAAGCCAATACTGATCTAGGCGGCGTCGATCGCCTGATCTGTTATGTCGACTGCGGCGGCATGGCAGGACCAATGGTGTTGGATTCCGTTGAGCTTTTCGCCGATACCGTAATGTCGACAGTTAACGATGCGCTCGCATCCTAAAAAGGAACACCCATGACTCAGACTAATCAGGCCAACGAGCGCGAACAGTTTAGTGCTGCGCTCGCCGATGCAAACATACCAACTTTATTAATGATGCTGGTCCAAATGACCGGCGAGAAACATTGGCTCGAGCATCCGTATCGCCCATCGAGAGGCAGTGGCTTGGGCGATAATGACACGGGCGGCTTGCCGGAAGAGATTCAGCAAGAGATACGCGCGGCGTCGTTAGAAGCAATTCTCGATTGGCGCGGCGGCAAGCCGGTCGCTATCGCCGAACCATCCGCGGAACTTTTGGTCAAGATGCTGAGCACGACAATGGGCGAACCCGTGCCTGATGAGTACGGAGCGTTCACTGCAAGCCAGCTCGGACATCGACCTGTTTCTGAGGAGAAAATTCCGCTACCAGAAGATTTTCACGTACTCATTGTCGGCGCTGGGGTATCTGGTATCTGCACTGCAGTTAATCTCAAAGCGGCTGGTGTGCCGTTCACAATACTAGAAAAGAATTCAACCGTGGGCGGCGTTTGGCTTGAGAATCGCTACCCAGGGGCTGGGGTCGATACGCCGAACCACTTATATTCGTATTCGTTTGCGATGCACGACTGGTCGATGTTCTTCGCTTTACGGGACGATTTGCACGCCTACCTGGAGCATGTCGCCGAGCAATTCGATATTCACCAACACGTCAGATTTAACTCGCCCGTTGATGACGCAGTATACGACGAGGCGAGCCAACGGTGGTCGGTAAATCTAACCGGTGCTGATGGAACCAAAGAAACCCTCGTCGGTAATATTTTGATTAGCGCGACCGGCATTTTCAATCCGCCGGTGAAACCGAATATTGATGGTCTGGAAGATTTTGCAGGTCCGGCCTTCCACACGGCCGAATGGCGTGAAGACGTCGATCTGAAAGGCAAGAAAGTGGCGATTATTGGCAACGGCGCAAGCTGTATGCAGATTGGCCCCGAAATTCAACACGACGTGGAGTCGTTAACGATTTTTCAGCGCTCACCGCATTGGGCAGCGCCGTTCGCCCAGTTTCGCCGTGCCGTACCGGACTCGCTACGTTTCATGTTGCGTGAAGTGCCACTCTATCAAGCATGGTATCGGGT
>JBLFWZ010000182.1:0-9565 GCA_047611905.1 Gammaproteobacteria bacterium
CCCGCAATCACAATTAGTTTAATTCAAGTTCAACGAGCGATTCCGTGACCGGACCAGCCCTCAAAAAAGCCTCTCATCCACTCGGTGACGGTATCCGTATTATGGATCCGGAATTTCACCGCGACCCGCATGAGCACTATCGATGGATGCGCACGAATGCGCCGGTTTACTGGGACGCATCGGCGCCCATATTCGGCGGCGTTGGCGCCTGGGGGATCACCCGTTACACAGACATTCGCTACGTTTCCAACCAACACAAATTATTCAGTTCGGCTGGAGGGTCACGCCCAGACGCGCCACCGGTTCCATCAATGATCAATAGCGACGGTCGCGAGCACGCAGAGCGTCGCGCAATCAATCGCGCGCAATTCTCGCCGACCGGCATCGCGCGTTATGAAGACTACGTGCGCGCAACCGCGATTGAACTCATCGAAGCCGTAAAAACCCGCCAACAGTGCGATCTCGTCGCCGACCTTGCCTTACCGCTACCGATGCGCGTGATTGGTCGGATGATGGACCTACCGGCTGACGACTATGCCCAGCTGGTGCATTGGTCGGACCTTATTGCGACGGGCCTTGCGAACATGCCGGCCGGATTTGAGACGAACGTGTTCGCCGCCGCCAAAGAATTCGAAGCCTACATCACCACTTGGTTCGAACGTCGCGAACAACAACCTGGTGATGATCTCCTTACTGCCATCGTCAATGCCAAGGTTGGTGGTTTAATGCTCGGGCCGAAAGATAAAATTCACGAAGCCTTGCTGTTACTCGTTGGCGGCGATGAAACCACCCGTCATGTCATCACAGGCGGGGTTGTGGCATTACTCGAAAATCCGCAACAGCTGCGCGCACTAGCCGATGATTCTAGCCGCATTGCGCTCGCGATCGAAGAAATGCTGCGCTGGGCCACACCGGTGAAAACCTTGGCGCGTAC
This sequence comes from Gammaproteobacteria bacterium, assembly GCA_047611905.1. Taxonomy (GTDB): domain Bacteria; phylum Pseudomonadota; class Gammaproteobacteria; genus UBA11873. The sequence continues at coordinate 935 of JBLFWZ010000182.1, forward strand.
GGTCGTCTCCGATACGCAATTGGGCGGACAGACGCTCAGCGCCGGCGAACGCTTAATCCTCTTGTACGAGTCGGGCAATCGCGATGAATCGGTCTTTCAAAACCCTGATACTTTTGATATTTCACGTCAACCGAATCGACACTTAAGCTTCGGTGGTTTCGGTCCGCATCATTGCCTGGGCGCACACCTCGCGCGACTCGAAATCAGAGTGATGCTAGAAGAAATGCTTCAGCGCCTGCCCAAAATGCGAAGGGCTGGCGTTGGCTCCTTGGAGAAACGCTATGGTACGTTCGTGCTGGGGCTCGAAAAAGTGCCAGTAGAATTTTAGTACCGCGAGCCTCATACAACCTTGCTAAATAGTAGAACGTCGCGATCAATTTATTAACGGGAAATATTCACCTATGAGCCGAATACCGTATCAAGCTTCGGATATGACGGATGCACAAGGACTCGCGGATTCAATTCGCCAGCGTCGTGGCGGCCAACTGTACAATCTCGATCGCATGCTATTACATAGCGCGCCGTTCGCACGTGGATGGCACGGCTTCTTACCCGCTGTGCGCGGCGAACTCGAAGTGAGTAAGAAACTCGGTGAACTTGCGATTTGTTTTGTTGCAGTTTTGAACGAAGCTGATTATGAGTTTGTTCACCATGCGCCGGTGTTTCTCTCGGCCGGCGGCACCGAGGAGCAGTTAGTCGCGTTACGCTCGCCAGACGCCGCCGTTGTTGACCGACAACTATTCGACGATACGGAACGCGCAACCTTACAATTAACCCTGGAAATGACCCGCTCGGTAAAAGTGTCGGATGAAACCTTCGCCGCTATACGCTTGGCACTTGCGAACGAGCAACAATTGGTTGAGATCGTTGGGGTTATCGCCGCCTACAACATGGTCTCGAGATTTCTCGTCGCCTTTGGCGTGGAACCAGAGTGATACAGACGTTGCCGAGCGCATAAATTAGTTACTGGTCATCTCCTCAATCAATATTCATCTCAAACTCGTTGCGATGGCCGTCTTGTGGGCGACCTCGTACCCGCTCGGTCGCTATCTTGCTAGTTATGAGGCGCCGCAAGCTATTGTGGTAGTTCGCGCGCTGGTGGCGTTCGCGTTTCTGATGATGGTGGCACTCAGTCGATCTGAAGCGCGCATAAAACTCAGCCCGGGCCTCATCAGCCAATTGATCGTGCTCGGCATTTGTAGCCTTTGTTTGCACAACTTCCTGTTGTTCGAAGCCCTCGAACACACACAAGCCCAAACTGGCGCCGTAATAAACGGTGCAATTCCGGCTGTAGTTCTGCTATTCGACTATGTCATCTTCCGCCGATCTTTGGGGTCTTGGTCTGTCGTTGGCGTGGCGATCAGTTTCGTCGGCACCTCGGTCGTTATCACGCGCGGCGAACTCAGTAATTTGCTCACGGCTACATTAGGTTATGGCGAGACTTTGTTTATCATCGGCGTGTTCGCGTGGGCCGTTTATACAATCCTTGCCCGGCCGCTACTGGAACGTTATCCAGCATCCACAGTGACCGCCTACTCCTGTCTGGCCGGGGCTGTGTTGATGCTACCGTGGGTCTTCGCCAACCTTGACGCTAGTCGGGTTTTGCTATCCGAGCCAAGAGTCGTCGGCTTGCTTGCTTTGCAGGGCTTTCTCTCCATCGGCGTCGGGTTCTTATGGTATTACGAAGGCGTACAACAACTCGGCGCGCTAAAGGCCGCGGTATACATCAACCTCGTGCCAGTATTCGGCGTAAGCTTGAGCATACTCACGATCGGAGAGGTTCCAGAGCTGCCCGTACTTATTGGTGGATCGTTCGTGGTGGGCGGATTACTGTTGGTGAACCGAATGGAGCGTCGACGGCAATTGTAGGATCCTCAGTTCCCAAACGCCGTTTAGAATCGGCGCGATCCGCGAAAGCAGCCGCGCCTTATCGCCCGAACGAACTGGGGTGACGCTTCGATGCGGTCGACTAAGCTACTAAAGACAGGTATTCAGTATGCGATTACAGGGAATTGATGTTGAGGTCGTTCGGCGTGGCGAAGGCCAAACGATGTTAGTGCTACACGGCGGCGGCGGTCCTGTCGGCCAGCTGCCGTTCGTCGAAAAGCTGGCGCGTCATTTCGACGTTATTGCGCCGACTCATCCAGGATTCGGCGGCAGCAAAATTCCCGAACATTTTGATCGCATCGACGACTTGGTTTTTCTGTACCTCGATCTACTCGACGAACTCAATTTACGCGATGTCACGCTCGTCGGGTTTTCGATGGGCGGCTGGACCGCCGCCGAACTCGCCACGATGACCACTGAGCGGGTGTCGAGATTGATCTTAGTCGGTTCGGTCGGGGTTAAGGTTGGCGGCCGCGAAGATCGCGACATCGCAGACGTGTTCGCGCTATCGCGCGAACAGCTCGCCGAGATCATGTATCACGACCCAAGCTTGGCTGTCGACGTCGCAAGCTTACCAGTCGAACAGCTGCAAATTGTTGCGGCCAATCGTATTGCGCTAGGGGTCTACACTTGGGAGCCCTACATGCACAACCCGAAACTTCCCGGACGCTTACATCGCATAAAAATTCCAACCCATTTCATTTGGGGGGAAAGTGATGGACTGGTTAAGCTCGACTACGGACGCGCATTTTGCGCCATGATCCCTGGCGCAAGCATGACCGTTATTGAACGCGCAGGTCATTCGCCGCAAATCGAACAGGCCGAACAATTCGTCGAGGCAGTACTCGCCATCACTGGCAAAAAGGTAGGACGATGAAGACCTGGTGGTTTACCGAGAACTGTTACCCTCACTTACCCGATGAAAGTACTTATCGATCGATCCGGGTAAGCTTACCGAACGCTAATTGCGATCCAGAAATCGCGAGCGACTTATACAACCGGTATCTCGATCTATGGTGTGCGTGCGAAGAGATCGGGCTCGAAATTATGTTGAACGAGCATCACCAAACCGCGACTTGCATGATCCCCTCTGGCCCGATCATGCTCGGCATTCTCGCGCGTGAAACAAGCACCGCGCGTTTACTGATCCTCGGCAATCCATTACCCAATCGAAGCCAGCCGGTGAGAGTCGCCGAAGAGATGGCGTTAATCGATGTTATTTCAAAAGGACGGCTCGAATGCGGCTTCGTTCGAAGCGTGCCCTACGAGGCAGCGGCGGCAAATATTTTGCCCTACCGTGGCGCCGAGCGCCTATGGGAGGCGCACGATTTAATTCTCAAAGCATGGACTACTCACGACGGCCCGTTCAATTTCGAGGGTCGTTGGTACCATCATCGGCAAGTCAATATTTGGCCACGCCCGTATCAGCAGCCGCACCCGCCTGTGTGGGTGACGATGGGCAGTGCGGCAAGCAGCGTTAAGGTTGCTGAACATAAGCATGTTGGCGCCGTGTTTCTCGCAGGGTATCCGCAAATTCGCAACATCTACGACGGCTATCGGCAAACTTATCTCGACACGCACGGCAGCCACGCACCGCTTGACCGTCTTGCCTATCTCGGTCTTTGTTACGTCGGCGAGAATGAGCGCGAAGCGGCCGAAGGCGCGAAGAAACTCATGTGGTACATGGAATCGAATAAGGTGCCAGCGGAATTCTCTAACCCGCCGGGTTATCACTCGCCGCAGGTTTCCGCACAAGTAATGAATGGGGTTACCGGATCAGGTGTGCCCACCCAGCCGAAATTGAACGAACAAATGGCGGTGGGGAATATGTTTGCCGGAACACCTGATCAAGTGTTCGAGCAAATAAAAGAGTTATGGGAATACTCGGGCGGTTTCGGTCATATGTTGATCATGGGTCACGCTGGATTTCTGTCCGACGAGGATGCGGTGAAATCGATGAAGCTCTACAGCAAGGAAGTTTATCCTCGCTTGAAGGAACTCACGGCGAATGCCGACCCGGCAGAATTGTGGGAACGCAGTAAAGCGATGCCGCAGAAAGCGCATGTCGATCTCGGCAATTTCGGTATTGAATTTGTCCGCTAGCGGGAACCTCGCGGACAGAAGATACGCGAGGAGCCGATCCGCCTGTTAGAAGTCGTCTCAATAATATTCACCGCCGCGCAGTGCGCGACTTGTGTGCCGCGCAAGGAGTGCGCCGCGTGGTTGAACAGGTGTCAACCCTTGATGGACGAGGTGAGGACACGCACGAACGACCCGAGGTCTGCTCGAGATAGGGCCTACAGCCGAATTTGAACGTCTTTGAGAACGCTTCTAAAGATTCAGCGAGTGCGGAGGAACAATGTCCCTACGCACTCACACAATTACTGACTAAGGCTTACGTCGCGCGGATCACCCGACCTGGTCGAGCGCCAGTCATTTCACCATTTGCTTGGATCAATTCACCATGGCAGTACGTACCAACGTAGCCGGTCGCGCCGCCGAGTAAGCGTGGCTGATCAGCAGGTAGGTCGTAGACCATTTTCGGAGTTAAGGATTCCAGCCGCGACATGTCAATTAAATTGATGTCGGCTCTGCGCCCTGGTTCGAGAATACCGCGATCGTTCAGACCGTAGAGTTGCGCGTTGTCGCTAGTGAGTTTCTTAACGATAAGTTCTATCGGTAAGTGCTGTGGGTGGTCTTTACCGAATTCGCGAACCCATTGCGTCAACATGTAAGTGTGCACGCCGCCATCGCAAATTAATCGGCAATGGGCGCCGGCATCACTTAAACCAAACACCGATAAGGGGTGCATGAGCATTTCGTAGACGGCATCGAGATTGCCGTTCGCGTAGCCCGTGACGGTGTGCATCAAAAACGCATTGCCGTCGTCTTTGAGCATCAAATCGTAGGCCACTTCTTGAGGGGAACGGCCCTCACGCTTGGCAATCTGCGCAATGCTTACGGATGGATCCGGGGTGTAATTGATTGGATCGCCACCTGGGTAGGTCATGTCCCACATCGTGGGGTTTTTGTAGAACATCGAAAATCCGGTGGTGTTCGGATCTTCTTCTGCAAGCAAACGTGCGCGCATCGCCGGATCGGCTAAGCGTTTGAACCGTTCGGCTGGCGGTAAATCGGCGATCGCCTCAAAGCTGGGCATGAAACGCCACGGATGCTCTCCGGCCATCGAGAATAGGATTGAAATCGGACGACCCGGAACTTGCGGGGTAATTTTGTAACCGGCCCGGGCGGCTTCTTCGCACACGGCAAGTTGACTACGCCACTGCTCTGCATCGGCATTGTGTTGCACTTGCAGGTACATCATCGGGCAGTTCGATCCTTCAGCGACCTCGCGCACCAGCGCCATTTCGCGATCGAGCGCCTCACAGTTCTCGCCACCGACGCCAGACAACACCATCTCCATTAAGCCGTGGCCGCTTTCGCGTACCGCGCGCGCCAACGGAATTAATTCATTCGCACCTGCAAACGTGCCAGGTACTGGAACACCGTGGATGTCGATGTGAATTTCCGTTCTCGACGTCGAAAAGCCGAGCGCACCTGCGTCCATGCCTTCTCTAATGAGCACTGCCATCTGCCCGATGTCGTCAGCGTTAGCTTCTTCGTTGTCGGCGCCGCGTTGTCCCATCACATACGTACGGAGGGCCCCATGACTCATCTGTGTACCGATATCGATCGCGCGATTCATCGTATCGAGCGAATCAATGTACTCAGGAAAACTTTCCCAACGCCAATCCATTCCAGCTTTTAGCGCAACACCCGGAATGTCTTCGACACCCTCCATCAAATTGATCAGCCACTCGTGTCGTTCGGGCTTGGCCGGTGCAAAACCCACGCCACAGTTACCGAGTACGGCCGAGGTTACGCCGTGCAAGCTCGATTGCAATAATTCTGGATCCCAGGTGACTTGCGCATCGTAGTGCGTGTGGATGTCGACCCAGCCTGGGGTAACGGTTAAGCCGTCTGCGTCGACAGTTTCGCCGGCGCTACCGAGGCTCGTGCCAATTGCTGCGATTTGTCCGTCTTTGATGCCAATGTCGGCGGTGTACGGTGCGTGACCTTTGCCATCGACGATGGTGCCACCAGAAATAATTCGGTCAAACGTGGGCATTGAAATTCTCCCGTTAGGTTAGGCCGCATCACGCAATGTCCGGTCGGCAGCTTGAGTTGCTAGATTGCAATTCGAAAGCGTACAGCGCATTGGCAGCTGGCGTCTAGTTTGGTGGAAGGATGACTTGCTCCGCGACTTGTCTATGCCGACTTAAATTGCGCTAAACGATCGAGAACTTCAATTGCTTCTGCGACGATTCCAGGAATAAATTCTGCGACGTGGATAAGATCACTAATGGCACCGGCTATTTGGCCGGCCGGTAAAATCCCACCAACCATATCGCCGTCACGCTGCGCTGCAATAAGACGATCGTCTTTAAAGGCGGTGAGTTCAATCTCGGTCATTGTGCCTGCTGCTTCGAGTGCCGCGACTTCAGCGATGGCGTTACTGGGCAATGCGCGCGATGGACCGTAGAGCGCCTGAAATACAATGTCGTCTGCTTCCCCTGCATCGATAATGCGTTGCGCATAGGCGCCGTGCCAATCCGGATTGTCGTGACTCGCAACAAAGCGCGTACCGAGCGCCACCGCATCTGCACCGAGCGCGAGCGCCGCAGCGAGCCCACGTCCATCCCTAATTCCACCCGCAAGAATCACCGGACATTCGACAACGTCCGTGACGCTCGGGCCCAGCACGAACGTATGCACGGGACGTGAATGAGTGTGGCCGCCGGCTTCATAACCCGAGGCGATAATCATGTCGACCCCATCAGCCGCCGCACGAAGCGCATGGCGCGTGCCACCGACTTTATGAATATGTAGCAATCCAGAACCGTCGATTAGCTGTCGCGAGGCTGATGCCGCGCCTGCAGAAGTGGTGATCACGCGCAGGCGCCGTGCGATGTCCGGATCTTTCACCGCATCGACCACAGCACCGACATAGGCTTTACTGAACGCCGGAACATTACCGTGCTTGTCTGTGCCAACCGGCACATTTACGGCAAACGGGCGCTCGGTCAATTCGCACGCTTGCTCGATATAGCCACGTAATTTCGCCGCGCCAGCAGCAGGCTCTTCGCTGATACCCGGAATACTCACCGTGCCAAGTCCACCGGCGTTCGACACAGCTGCAGCCAAATGCACTGTCTTATACGGGCCTAAGCCTTCCTGCATCACCGGATGTTCGATTCCGAGTAATGAGGTAAAACGCGTATGCAAGGTGTTCATGAATTTACCCTTTTGAATCGCAGTTGCTATTCGCGGCACCGATAAATCGAAGCACCGCCCTGTTCGACCATTTTGTCATCATTGCTCGATGTTTGGTGTAGAGGATCACAAGTTACGAGAACAATGGGTCGTCGGTAGGCGAATGAGGCCTCCCGTACACGGGAGTATATTCGGGCATGATAATCGCAGTGGATTGGCAAGCGCGATTACCGATGCAATTCACCGGATGCGCCACGGCCTGCGACTAGACGATATGCTCGAGCGGCAGTGCCGTTCGGCTAATGACCTTGCGCAGCACAAAGCTCGAATGGACCCCAGTTACCCCTTCAATGCGGGTTAAACGCCCGAGCAAGAATTCTTCGTAGAACGTCATATCCGGCAACACGGCTTTGAGCAGATAGTCTGCCGCCTGACCCGTAACAATGCTGCACTCGACGACCTCTGGAAATCGCCCGACTTCGTGCTCGAATTTCTCGAACCGATCCGGGGTGTGACGGTCCATGGTAATTGAGATCATTGCGGTAATGTTGAGTCCGAGCGCTGCTTGATTTAGCAAAGTAACGTGGCGCTCGATAAGTCCCGATTCTTCGAGTCGTTTCACTCTTCTGGAACAGGGTGTCGGCGATAAGCCAATGTGATCGGCCAACTCTAAATTGCTAATGCGGCCATCAATTTGCATCAGCGCGAGAATGCGCCGGTCGATACGATCGAGCTTGAGTTGCATGGGTGTAGTGACCTGCTTCATCGATTATCCGATTAAATGAATTTAAAACCTATTATATAGACTATTTTTAGTGATCTATTGTCTTTATATTCATTTTTACTAGCTACTTTGCAATCATTCACTAGTCATTCGAGCTTATAATTCACCTCCAGCCCAGCCTATGTGCAAAGCGCACGTAGGCCGAATTACACAACACGAACCCAGTGAGCGCAGCCATGAATCGATTCGACCACCGCAAATACCCCGCCTATGCACCGATAGGATTAACCTCCAGGACTTGGCCCGACAAGATCATCGAAAGCGCGCCCAAATGGTGTAGCGTCGATCTCCGCGACGGTAATCAGGCGCTGATCGAGCCGATGAACGTGGCGCAAAAACTGCAAATGTTTAAGCTCCTGGTGAAAGTAGGATTTAAAGAAATTGAGGTCGGCTTCCCCGCCGCGTCACAACCCGACTTCGATTTTGTGCGATGTTTGATCACCGATGGGCTGATCCCAGACGACGTCACCGTGCAAGTCCTCACCCAGGCCCGACCAGAATTGATCAGCCGTTCATTTGAATCACTCGCCGGCGCGAAGCGCGCGATCATGCATCTATACAACTCGACCTCGACTGTGCAACGCGAGCAAGTCTTTCAATTAGATCGCGACGGCATTAAAGCAATCGCCGTCGATGGTGCGGAATTTGTCAAAGTCGAGGCGACCAAATACCCGGACACACAATGG
>JBLFWZ010000183.1:0-9564 GCA_047611905.1 Gammaproteobacteria bacterium
CTGCAATGTGTTTTCATTGGAAATCGACTGCACGGCAAATCCGCATCGAGGGCACTGTAGAGCAAGTGGACGACCGCAACGCGGACGCCTATTTCAGCTCGCGCCCGGTTGAATCTCAAGTGGGCGCTTGGGCGTCTAAGCAGTCTGCAAAACTAGACAGTCGTGAGCTTCTGGAGCGCCGATATCGCGACTTAAATGAAAAATTCACTGGCGTTGAGATCCCGCGTCCGGAATTTTGGTCCGGATTTCGGCTGGTTCCAGAAAGTTTTGAGTTTTGGGATAAAAGGCCGTTTCGCTTACACGAGCGGACAATCTATAAGAGTGAGGCCGACGGTTGGACTAAGGGCAATCTTTATCCCTAGCGAACAGCGCACAGCATAGTCCCGACGACATCTGATCAGCTTCACGCTCCGCATGAGACCCGACAGCGAAAGACCGCGGCGCAGACTCTTAGTCGCACCGCGGCCTGTTTGAACGGATGGGGTTAATTCGATTTTCGAAAGAGCAACGTCATTCGCGTACTTTCACCGATTTCACGCAGTTGATTGCGCAGGTTTTCGTCGTTGCGACTAGTCGCGAAGGCCGGCGACAGGCGCCACACAATATCTCCTTCTTGCGGTTTATCGGCTGGGTTTAAATTAATGTCGCTGTCGCTCACCAACTCGAATCCGGCACTGTTCATGGTGGACACAACGAAGCTTTTTTTGAGATAGCCATTACTGCCGTCGGCCCACGAGTCGGGTGCCTCTTCGGGTGCAATATGCTGGACGACGCCGACGACACCGCCCGGTTTCAGTGCTCGATGTATCTCTTTCAATGCGGTAGACAGGTAGCCACCGTCATTTTCAAATCGCGCGAGATTGTGCAACGCTCGGATCAACAGCACGGCGTCGGCTTTACCGTCGACGTCGGCGGTCATCGAACCCAATGGGAACGCCCCGATTTTCGCCCCCAAATGACCGTGCCGACGCATAGCCGACTCGGTCCACGTTTTCGCCCATGTTTTCTTCGCAGCCAAATAATCTTCGCCATAAAAATTAAACTTCGGATACATATCGAAAGCGTAATCGGCCCCAATTAATTGTCCTTTCGGTCCGAGAAATGGGAGCAAGATATCCGTGTACCAGCCACCGCCAGGGAAGGCTTCGATAACGGTCATCCCAGCCTCGATGCCAAATAAGCTCAGCGTTTCTTTGGGATGCCGTGACGAGTAGCGAGCTTGGACTTGACCAGACTGCGCCGCGAGTACGTCGTCTAGCACGTCCCCATGTGTCGGTGAACACGTGATCGATAGCAGCACGAATGCGACTAAGTAGAGACTCCGTTTAGCAGAAAAATTTTGCTTCATTACGTTTCCTTTAGGTGTTTGGCTTCAATTCGATTTTGGGTACTTTGATTGACGTTGAGGTAGTTGGCATGCCGCGCGAATCCCATTTAGTGCACTGTCCGGTTCGAAGCTAGTTGCCAGCGTGCCCTGTGACGCAGATCTGGAGCAGATTTCGCAAATATCAGCGCTTCGTGAATTTATCTCGTGCCTAAATCAAGGTAGTGCACGGGCAGACCGCAATCGCAGTATGCTAGCCGAAGTATGGTGCGGATGTCAGATCCAGCTATCTCGTTACTGGGTAATTTGGATTCGCCGGACGTCCGGTCTCAAACATTCATGCCGGAAGTTGCAATCAACCGCATCGAGACTCCATATCCGCGTCTCAATCGGCTAAAATCGCGAGCTGTATAACAGCCCTAATTGATCGCAAAATCATGGACCAGCTTATAAACCGACGCGATATCGAATTCTTATTGTACGAAGTTCTGTCAATTGAGACTTTGACACAGCGTGATCGATACGCTGAGCATGACCGCGAAACTTTCGACGCCGTTATCGATGCTGCCCAGAAACTAGCAGTCGATCACTTCGAACCGCACGCAGCAGAGCTGGACGCCAACGAACCGATCCTTGAGAACGGCAAGATATCGATAATTCCAGCCGTAAAAGAAGCACTCGACGCTTTTTCTGAGGGCGGATTCATGGGGGCGGCGATGGACTTTGACCACGGTGGTATGCAACTGCCGTGGGTGGTCGTTCAGGCATGCAACGCCTACTTTAATGCGGCCAATCTTTCCACGATGGCTTACCCGTTTATCACTGTTGCCGCGACAAATGTGCTCGCCGCGTTCGGCTCGGCGCAACAGAAGGCTCGCTATTTGCGTCCGATGGTGGAGGGCAAGTTTTTTGGCACTATGGCGTTGTCTGAACCACAGGCCGGCTCGTCGCTGTCTGACATTCGGACTAAAGCGACTCCTACATCCGACGGCCATTACCTTGTCACTGGCAATAAAATGTGGATTTCCGCCGCAGAACACGACCTATCTGAGAACATCGTTCATTTGGTACTGACGAAAATTCCGGGCGGCCCACCTGGAGTAAAGGGCATTTCGCTCATGTTAGTGCCGAAGTATCGGCTTAATGAGGATGGGACATCCGGGGAATTCAATCATGTCAGCTGTGTCGGCGTAAACCATAAGATGGGTTATCGCGGCACGGTCAACACGGTGCTTAATTTTGGTGAAGACGGCGAATGCTGGGGCTATTTAGTCGGGCAAGCGCATCATGGTCTTTCTTACATGTTCAAAATGATGAATGAGGCTCGCATAGGGGTTGGACTTGGCGGCGCCGCTTTGGGTTACACCGGTTATCTGCACTCGCTTGAGTACGCGCGGCAGCGCCCTCAAGGGCGTCACCCGCACGATAAAAATCCGACTAGCGAACAAATCCCCATTGTTGAGCACGCGGATATAAAGCGTCTGCTTCTTGCCCAAAAGGCGGCGGCTGAAGGGGCGATGGCGTTAGTGCTGTACAGCTCGACCTTGCTCGATCTTCAGCGTACGGAATCGGATCCGGCAGAGCTGACAAGGCTCAGCTTGCTGCTCGATTTACTAACGCCAATTGTGAAATCCTGGCCAGGCGAATACTGCCTCGAAGCAAACAAGCATGCGATCCAGATCCTTGGTGGTGCCGGATATACGAAAGACTATCCGGTCGAACGATTTTATCGGGATAATCGACTCAATCCGATTCATGAAGGAGCGCATGGTATTCATGGCATTGACCTATTGGGACGCAAGGTCACGATGGGTGAAGGTGCGGCGTTTCGAGCATTCATTGTGGAAGTTGAAAAAACCATTCTTGAAGCGCGGCCGATTGAATCGCTTACGCAATACACGGACCTGCTTGAACGCATACTCCGCGAACTCGAATCAACGACCGACGAACTAATTAAAGTTCGTGACATCGGCGAAGTGACATTGTTCTTGGCCAACGCCAGCATTTACCTCGATACATTCGGGCATGTCACGATTGCCTGGATGTGGTTGAAGCAAGCCATTGAGGCTGCGCGTCGATTGAGCGACGCGAACCCGGCTGATCGAGATTTCTATCAGGGTAAATTACACGCGTGCCAATATTTTTACCGTTACGAATTGAATAAGGTGCCCGAACGCCTGGCGCTACTTGCGTCGCGCGATGACACATGTCTGGGCATGCAGGACGGTTGGTTTTAGTGTGGAGTATAAAGTGCATGCAGCGATGCTCGAAACCAGGCCGCTACCGTAGCCGGTTTATTTGCTACACCGGCTGACCCTAAATATTCGCGCCAACTACCGGAGATAATTAACTAATGTCCAACATGATTAACTACGACGTCGAACGCGAAAAATATTCGTGGAGTGCGCCAGCTAAATTCAATTTCGCGCGCGACGTGATTGATAAATGGGCGACCGAAGATTCAAGCAACGTCGCGTTGTGGTGGATCGACGATCATGGGACCGAAATAAAACGCACGTTTGCTCAATTGGCAGAGCGCTCGCGGCAACTTTGTAACGTGCTATCGGATCTAGGCGTTAAACGTGGCGACACCGTCATCGTGATGCTCGGCAGAAATATTGAATGGTGGGAGATTCTTACCGCGTGCCTGCGCCTAGGTGCGGTTTGCTCCCCAGGTACGACACAGTTATCACCGAAAGATATTGGTTACCGCATCGATGCCGCTAGCGCCGCTTGTTTCGTGACAGACGAAGCGAACACGGCGAAGCTCGAGGCGGCTACTTCAGAGACAAAGCTCAAAGGTAAAATTCTTGTGGGGGCGGCGCGCGACGGATGGACAAGCTACGACGACGCTATGGCGAGTGCGAGTGCGGAGTTCGAATGCGCTGACACTCTTGGTGATGAAGACGCTTTATGCTATTTCACATCGGGCACAACGGGCTACCCGAAGATGGCCATCCAACCCCATAGCTACGGACTTGCGCACGAAATCACAGGACGCTACTGGCTGGATTTAACGCCGCAAGATTTGCATTGGAACATTAGCGATACGGGTTGGGCTAAAGCGGCATGGAGTAGTTATTTCGGGCCATGGAATTGTGGTGCTACCTTGTTCGTGCATCACACTGAAGTGTTCGATGCAGTCCGATCACTGGAACTGGCGGCGCAATACCCAATCACGACATTGTGTGGCGCGCCAACGATTTACCGCATGTTTGTGCTCCAGGATTTGTCCAAATATAAATTTGCCAGCCTTCGACATTGTGTGGGTGCTGGTGAACCATTGAATCCGGAAGTAATAGAGACATGGCGAAAGGCGACCGGGCTCACCATTCGAGACGGTTACGGCCAAACCGAGTCGGTACTGTTGTGCGGTAGTTTTCCGTGCATTGAACCGCGCTTCGGATCGATGGGGAAACCTTCTCCAGGAATTGATCTCGCTATCGTAGACGACGCCGGCAACGAACTCGGTCCGGATCTAGAAGGTGACATTGCGGTAAGAATAAAACCGCAGTGGCCGCCGGGTTTATTCAAAGAATACCGGGGCGACGCCGAACGAACTGCTGCATGCTTTAACGGCGACTGGTATTTAACCGGGGATCGAGCGAAGACGGACGCCGACGGATATTTTTGGTTCATGAGCCGGGCCGACGACGTAATTTTGTCTGCGGGATACCGGATCGGTCCGTTTGAAGTGGAGAGTGCGCTCATCGAGCACCCAGCTGTTGCGGAGTCCGCGGTCGTCGCGAGCCCAGACGACACGCGCGGCGCTATCGTAAAAGCATTCGTTGTGTTGGCGCCAGGCCACACCGGCAGCGATGACTTAGTCAGCGAAATCCAAGATCACGTGAAGCGAGTGACAGCGCCGTATAAATACCCCCGGAAAATTGAATTTGTCGAAGCGCTGCCGAAAACGGTCAGTGGCAAAATTAGGCGGGTGGAACTACGTGCTCGCGAATACGGCGATGTTAGCTAAACAATCTAGCGCAGAGGTGGCCGTCGGTTAGCCTGCTAGAATAGTCGAGAATTAACGCGGCTAGACCCGCAAATTTTAAATTAAAACTCATACGAATTAGGAGTATTCATGACGACACTATATGACCTCAATATGAAATCGATAACGGGCGAGTCGGTTGAACTCTCCCGCTATCGGGACCAAGCTTTACTCGTCGTGAACCTTGCGAGCCAATGAGGACTCACTGGTCAGTACGCAGGTCTGCGTACCATTCAAGAAAACCGTAACGATTTGCAAGTTTTAGGCTTCCCCTGTAATCAATTCGGCACTCAGGAGCCGGGTACAGACGAAGAAATTCTCGCCTTCGCAACTTCGAAATACGACGTGAATTTTCCGATGTTTTCTAAAATCGAAGTTAACGGCGATGGGGCTTGCGAGCTCTATAATATGTTGAAATCCGGACAAGCAAACGCCGATGGCAGCGAAGACATTACTTGGAATTTTACGAAATTCTTAGTGGATAAAAACGGTAATGTCGTAAAACGCTTCGATCCGAAGACATCGCCTGAAGATATTGCGGCGCAGCTCGATACTTTGCTGTAGTCGAAACGATAGGGACGAGTTAGCGGGCGACGAAGCGATTGAAGCGGTTGTAAAAATAGACGGGGAATAATGTGAGCAAGCAAATCAATTGGTACTATTTTCGTAAGGGATGAACTAGCTGTTCTAGAGCAGCCAAGTTTTTGGAGGCCAACGGGATAGAACCCAAAGAAACAATACCAGCATCTCGAAAGTTAGGGCGCGACCATGCCGCCGAGTTGGCGAGCAATGCCACCAAAGTGATCGTGGCGAAAGGCAAAAAGGTAGTGAGTTTTTCGCCCAAAGGAAATCCGAGCGACGAGGTTATAGAGGCGATGTTAGGTCCCACGGGTAACTTACGTGCGCCAACCCTGCGTAGTGGAAAAACCGTTGTCGTTGGGTTTAGCGAGGACGAATACCAGAAGGTTTTGGTCGACTAAGCATTCAGTCGGCCGCTAAGCTTGGGTGGTTTGTATATGAAGCGTTCATCATCTAATGCCGCAGGTCTAGACGCGGCTATCCGAAAGAGCGGGGGAATCCGAGCAACTTGCCTCGCAGGGTGCGAAGATTTCCTTGTCTCGGCGGCGAAGAAATGAATTAACGTTTCCTGACGCAGCGGACTCGATAATCGAAGGGCCACCTGCCTAGTCTTCTCTACGCAGGTGGCCCGATATTTTGAAAATGGCTGGGTTGCCGAGCAATCCTCGGCTAGTAACGCGCTACCGACGAATCGATGCGTTGTGACCATGCGTCGATCCCACCAGCTACATTAGACACGTTAACGAAGCCGAGACCGCGGAAATGCTCTGCAGCGGATTGGCTGCGCACGCCGGAATGGCAATGAAATACCAATTCTGTCTCCTTAGGGAGTTTTTCTATTTCCGCAACGGTGGCGCTGTCCAGCATTTTCGACCCTTCGATGACGGCGCGTTCACGCTCATCCATGTCGCGGACATCTAACAGTTGGAACGAATCTCCGGCATCAAGTTTAGCTTTTAGGTCTTCGACCTCCATTTGCTTAACCGGTGCTGGAGCGTTCGGATTGCTGATGCTAAATCCACCGCCCTGGGGGCCTTCGACCATATCTATTTCGAGGCCATCGGCGCGCCGCGCCGAATCTCTGTCAAGTAACACTTCAATGCCGTTTGAGCTTGCCACAACTTCGTGGCCACGCGGCGGACTCATGCTAAATTCGTGGTTCCAATTCGCGGTGATTTTGAGATGAACCGCGGAACCGGGGTTTTGTTGGGCGACGTCGCCGATGGCTTTTGACGCGCTTTCGCTGATTGAGATAGTTGGTGTGACATCTTCGCCAACCTCAACACCTAGGGAACTATGTAGGTCGCCCGTTGCGTGCATCTGTTGTATTACGTCGCAGCCACCCACGAATTCGTTGCGTATGTAAAGCTGGGGAATGGTTGGCCATTGTGAGTATTCTTTGATTCCTTCGCGAATTTCCTGATCTTCCAACACGTTAACGGTCGTGTAATCTGGAACGATACCGCCAAGTAGTCCTGTCACCGTCGCTGAGAAACCGCATTGGGGTTGTTGCGGCGTGCCTTTCATAAATAAAACCACTTCGTTGGTGGCAAGTAGATCATCTATACGGGAGCGAGTTTCTTCGGTGAGCGGCATGATTAGTTTCCTTAGACTGGCAAAAACAGGACCGCAGAAAGGTCGAATAAGACTTTCGGTCCATTAGTTAAGTGTCTAAACTAACATGCGGAAAAGCCGTTTTCAATATTAGTTTAGTTCCGATACTATTTTAGCCATGGCAACTGTTAGTTGATCAATAAATGAAGGACCGTTATGCAAGATCCCCGTAACGTCGCCGACCTTGTGGAGAGGCTGAATCACGGTGCCTACGCCGATGAAAATCGTAACGGCTTAAAACCGGCGCAGTGGTCTGCGCTTCGCTATTTCGCTAATGCCAATCGTTTTTCTAAAACGGCCTCTGCATTCGCTCAATATCAAGGGATAACGGCCGGTGCCGCGTCACAGACGATAGGCGGGCTCGTCAAACAACGTTTGTTAAAGCGTACCTGCGATAACGTGGACAAACGCAGACACCATCTGACCTTAACGGCAAAAGCCGAGGGATTGACCAAAACCGATCCAATTAGCTCCTTAGTGGCGGCAGCATCCACTCTCGAGGAGAATCAACGGGACGCCACGGCGCTCGGACTCAGCAAAATGCTGGCACATTTGGTGCGCGAAAGAGGCGGCGTAGTATTCGGTTTTTGTGACGACTGCCAGTATCTACGCTGCGAGCGACGCTCCGGGCGCTCGGATAGCTATCGATGCGCTCAGGCGGAGCAGCTCCTGACGGAGCAGGAACTTAATAAAATTTGCATCAATTTTGAGGCTGACAACGCATCGGATTAAGTTACTAAGATTTAATCGAGCGGCTGCGATATCAAACCATCGGCTAATTTCGGTTCGAACCAGGTTGATTTTGGCGGCATGATTTTTCCAGCGTCCGCGACTGCCATCAAATCGTGTAAAGAAGTGGGGAAGAGCATGAAGC
This sequence comes from Gammaproteobacteria bacterium, assembly GCA_047611905.1. Lineage (GTDB taxonomy): Bacteria > Pseudomonadota > Gammaproteobacteria > UBA11873. The sequence goes on from JBLFWZ010000183.1 coordinate 8,386, forward strand.
CGATCGCCATTTCACCCGAATCTACTCTCTCGGCTAAGGCCTCGGGACCTCTCGAACCGCCCACGAAATCAATTCGTGAATCCGTCCTCGGGTCGGTTATGCCAAGCAGGGGCTCCAGCACGAGGCGATCGAGTACGCGAACGTCGAGTCGTTCAACCGGATCGTCGGACCTTGGAGGTGCTTTTGTATCAATCCCGTACCACTGGTGATCCAGATACATGCCGAAGCTCAATGGTTTTTGCGGTCGGACGGTTTCGTTCATGGGTAGCACGTTGAAGTGCTTGGTTAGCTGGTCAATGAATTCAGCAGTCGTGTGGCCATGCAGATCACGCACTAAGCGGTTGTAGTCGAGGATGGTGACTTCGTCATCCGGGAAGGCCACGGCTAAGAAGCCATCAAAATCGCCGTTGAGATTAGGCCCCGAATGCTTCGCTCGGCGCGCCGCAGCGACCCTTGCCGCAGCAGCAGAGCGATGATGACCATCGGCAATATAGATCGCATCCATCTGGTTGAGCCGCTCCGTAATTAACGCTACTTGTGCAGCATCGCGCACGGCCCATAATTCATGGCGCACGCCTTGCAGGTCCGGAACAATTGAATCGGCGTCGTGTGCCGTCACTAACGCCAAAGCGTTGGCCAGAGTTGTGTCCGATCGGTAGATCAGTAATACCGGGCCGGTCATCGCCTCGACGCTCTCGATTTGGCGGACTCGGTCGTCCTCTTTTGAAGGACGCGTGAGTTCATGTTTGCGAATTCGATTTTGTAGATAGGCTTCAATAGAGGCCGATACCGCTACGCCAGTTTGGACTTTACTGCCCACCGACATCCGGTATACATAAAACTGCTCCTCGGGATCTCGAACCAACAAGCCTTGTGAAATCAAGGCTCGAAGATTCTCATCGGCTTTTGCGTAAACTGCGTCGGCATACGGATCGGTCGTTGGCGGGAGATCAATTTCCGCTCTAGAAACATGCAGAAACGAGTGCGGCTTATTCTTTGCCAACGCGCGTGCCTCGGCAGTATTAATTACATCGTATGGTGGCGCGGCAATTTCTGTGGCCTGTCCGTCGACAGGTCGTAGTCCTCTGAATGGCCGGACTAGGTCGTTTTTCGATTTCGTCATCTTCTCTCAAAAATTTTTTGCAATAAAATTTTTACAGACCATCAATATAGATTAGG
>JBLFWZ010000184.1:0-9532 GCA_047611905.1 Gammaproteobacteria bacterium
ATCTCTTAGCCTCAAGTCCGTGCCAGCGTTGCGCGATAGTTTGCCGTTATAAAATAGCGGATGGGACTCGATTTTGGAGTCACGTTGAACCACGAATCGATGAATTCGCGTCGCAATGTCGACTAGATCTTTGCGACGACCTACAGTCGCGCAAACACTGATTGCTTGTAACATCACAGCTTGGCCGGCCAACGTGAATTGTCGGTTGTTGCCGTTCCAGCTATCTCCAATCGAATACTGGCAGGCCCCACCGTCAACTTCTGCTACCAAACACCTCATCCCACGCAAATATAGTTGCGCCATATGAGTCGCGATAACATCTCCATGCAGCGCGCGCCGCGCGATGTACTCGAGTTCACGCAAATCAATGAATTTAATGGCTCCAACCGGCCCACCGTTTTGCCAGTCGAAAGCACTGAGATGGCGAGATAGCAGCAATCTACGCAGGTATTGCGGTAACGCTTTCGAGATACCCGGTTCGGATGCTGAGCGTGACGCCGAACTACATTGAGGTTTCAGTCGGAGATACATTTGGGCTTTACTCTGTTCGAGTGAGTGGTGATTAAAAAGCGATCACGAATCAACAGCATGCACGTCGATTCGTGATCAATAGGCGACGAAGCGCCACGGGGGAGTAGAAAAGGGGAGTGAAAAAACTCACTTTGGGAATGCGCCCTATGCGGAGGCTTTAAATAAAATGAACGTCAGTGAGAACAGTATTACGCCGACAATATTGCCGACCGCTAAGCCGGCTAGGACGCACGATACGGTCCCGAGTACCACAGCCCGCCCGGTCGGCCGTTTCGGTTCGGATTTAACAGGCACAATCATTGATCGCGGCTCGCCAAATAGTTCGAAGGTAAGTTACATTCATCCAGATTCTCCATTGGGAAATTGGTGTTTGTTCAAGGGCGCGTTTTACAAATCAAATTTAAGATCAATTTAGTGGCGTTGCGCCGACCAAGATGGGACAGGCGTGTGACGAATTCGGGCAGAAATATGGAATATGCTTCGCTTCGCGCCAGTTGGCTGATTAATCCGTTAGAGTAGGTCTCCCGTTAATGCTTGCGCAGAGTTCAAGCCGATGCCGCGAACAGTCGCCATAGTTGAAGATGAAGCCCCTATCCGTGAAAACTACGCTGACGCGCTGCGTCGTCATGGTTATCGAGTACAAACATTCGCCAACCGTGAGAACGCCATGGGGGCATTTCGAACGCGGCTTCCAGATCTGCTGCTTCTTGATATTGCTTTACAGGACGAAATCGATGCGGGTTTCGAGATGTGCCGGGAGCTGCGCACCTTGAGTAGCAAACTTCCGATTATTTTTCTCACTGCGCGCGACAGCGACTACGACGCAATTGCAGGCCTGCGCGTCGGCGCTGACGACTATCTGACTAAAGACGTTTCCATTCCGCATATTGTCGCGCGAATTAGTGCGTTGTTTCGTAGAGTGGAAGCGCTCGGAGATCCGACGGATCAGCGCAATGAACGCAAATGTGGTGAACTCAGCATTGACCCTGACCGCGTTGTTGCGAGATGGACCGAACGCGTAGTGGATCTAACGCTCACTGAATTTTGGATAGTTAACGCGTTGACCAAGAACCCAGGTCATGTAAAAACGCGTGAACAACTGATGCACGACGCGAATGTCGTTGTAGACGATACGACCGTTACGTCTCACATTAAGAGAATTCGCCGCAAGTTTAAGGCGATCGACGTGAATTTCGACTCGATCGAGACGGTCTATGGCATGGGTTATCGATGGATCTGACGGACCACTAATAAGACGACAATCGATGCCTAAAATTACGATCCGCGTAAAGCTTGCGATGCTTTCAATAGCGATGCTGAGTATTCCATACGTCGGGTTCCAGTATCTGCGGGAAACGGAACGCTATCTTCAAAGCAGTCTTGAAGACTCATTGTTAGCTGTTGGTGGCGCATTGGCATTCTCTTTGCAGAACCAATCGGCCGTTTTTCGTAGTTCATCCGGCAACACGCAATCGCCCGATCCTATTTTCTCCCATACCTTGGACTATCCTGTTCATATCGACGGCTACATCGACGATTGGGAAGGTTATCTCCAATGGGCCGATCATTTTGAAACCAGTGATCACTTAGCATTGGCAACGCGACAAGCCCCGGCGTTCGATTTGATTGTCGGCGAGCACGAACAGTATTTGAACGTTCTGGTATTGGTCTCAGACGATAGCTACGTGTATCAAGATGGCGGTTCGTTCGAACCGCAGGCAGCCGATACGATTGAGCTAATGACGTACGAGACCGATGGCTCCACAAAGTCGATATATCTTAGTACCGCTGGCCCAGGACCCGTTACCGCTTACGATATTAGCGAAAATTGGGATTTCTCGACAACGCGCAATCCCATTTCGAACGTTTTTGGACAGTGGCGCGAAACCGCGTTGGGATACGCTGTCGAGATTCGTATACCGCTGAATATGGTTGGCAATGCACTCGGAATTAGTGTTTACGACAAAGACGTAGGCGTTAGCGAATCGCTCAGGGCCTCAACCATGGGTGAACAAATAGCCGCCGCACCAAACCCACTACTTCGAACCTCGGCGATGCTGCAGCAGACGATTCAAAAAATCGGACTCAAACAGGGTCGCCGGGTGTGGGTAATCAATCGCACTGGACAGGTTCTGGCGAGTACCGGCACGCTCGTTAGCGAGACGAAGCGTGGGGCGATTAATTTCATCTACACTTGGATATTGCCAATCGCAAGTGGAACATTCGACGATGAGCTACGCTCCGCTTCGCGGTTACGCGGCGCCGAAGTACTACAAGCGCTCAGTGGTCGGGCCGCGACGCGTTGGCGATCGTCGGCGGATGAGCGCGCTATAATAGTTTCTGCAGCACAACCGGTTCGCTCTGGAAACGAACTCGTTGGCGCGGTCGTCGTTGAGGAGACGACAAATAGCATTCAAACAGTGCAGCGTGATGCGATGGCGGCATTATTTAATAAGTCGATCGGCGTATTTGCGGGTGTGTCGCTGATTCTATTGATATTTGCGAGCCGTCTTTCTTATCGAATCGCTAAGCTACGCGATCAATCCGAACGAGCGATAGATCGTCATGGCCGGGTTGTCGGTTCAATTTCGCGAAGTTCGGCGTCAGACGAAATCGGTGATCTTTCGCGAAGCTATAGTGCGATGCTTGTTCGACTGAAGGATTACAACGCATATCTAGAGAGCATGGCTAGCAAACTGACGCATGAGTTACGCACACCGCTCACTGTGGTTTCATCGTCGTTGCAAAATCTCGATTCGACTACGCTGAATCTCGATCAGGAAAAATATCTCGATCGAGCGCGCGAAGGTATCGAGCGCTTGCATAATCTTGTATCGCGTTTAAGCGAAGCGTCACGGATTGAACAGTCTGTTTCGAACGTTGAATTCGAATTGTTCGATTTGGCAGCATTGATTCGTGGCTCGGTTGATGGATACGAAAATGCGTACGCGGGCAATCACTTCGAATTGAAGTTACCCAACGTTGCCTGTGAGGTTCTAGCATCAGACGATTTGCTGGCACAATTATTGGACAAACTCATCGACAATGCGGTTGCGTTCAGTATTGAGCAGAAAGCCATTGAAGTTAGTTTGTCGTTTAACGATGACGTGTATTTGATTGAGGTAAAGAACTACGGCCGGCTGCTTCCCGAGGCCATGCAAAATGAGCTTTTTAATTCCATGGTGTCCGTTCGTTCGGAAGCCCAAAGTGGCGATCTTCATCTCGGTCTTGGCTTGCATATAGCGCGGCTGATTGCGGAGATTCATCAAGGCCGTATCGTCGCAAAAAACCTAGACACTGGAGACGGTGTGTCGTTTACGGTGTCGTTATCGCGACAGCGGCGTGATGTTCCGCGCTAACCGCTCGCTCGACATGTCTAATTGAGTCAGCAAGGCTTTCAATACCAGCGCCGACTTTCGCGCATTTTTCACTCAAATGACGTCGCCATTGGCGCGCGCCGGGTTGTCCTTGGTACAAATAATGTAGCGGTTTAATCAAGGCACGTGCATTTGTGCCGCGCTCCAATTCGACTGCCGCGTACTCCAGATAACGTTCGAATATCTGTGCTCGGTTCAGTGGGTTTGTTGTTACGCAAAATACATCGTGATCGACCGCTGCCAGAACGTAAGGCGTTTGATACGCGCTTCGGCCAATCATTACGCCGTCTACGAACCCTAAATGCTCGAGTGTCGCGGGGACCGAATCGATGCCGCCATTGATCACAACCGTAAGGTCGGGAAAGTCACGTTTTAATTGTCGAACAACGTCGTAGCGCAATGGCGGTATTTCTCGATTTTCCTTTGGACTCAACCCATCTAACCAGGCTTTGCGGGCGTGAATTATTACAATACGACACCCAGCATCTTGAATCGCTTGAATAAACACCGTTAGCTCTTGGTATGAATCTGTCCGGTCGATTCCGATTCGAGTCTTGACGGTAACGGGTATATTTACGACCTCGATCATTGCGCGGACGCAATCAGCAACGAGTTGCGGTTCTGCCATTAAGCAAGCACCAAATCTCCCCGATTTAACCCGATCGCTAGGGCATCCCACATTCAGGTTGATCTCACAGAAGCCTGCTGCTTCACCGAGTATTGCTGCTTGCGCCAAGGTGATGGGATCGCTGCCGCCTAGCTGTAATGCGACGGGGGCTTCGAAAGCTGAATGTGCTAGAAACCGATCCGGGCCGGCGTGCAGCAGCGCATCGCAGACCACCATCTCTGTATACAGGCGAGCCTCGCCACTCATGATTCGAGCGAAATAGCGAAAATGGCGGTCGGTGTACTGCATCATTGGCGCGACACAAAACCGCCACGGCGAGGACTTCACGTTATCTGAATTCATTGTTCGGCACTGTTTTCGGTAAAGATGTAATTATCGGGATGACTTTGGGTGTTTTTTTAACGAACTAGTATTTTACGAGTAAACGACGTTCTCAAGTAGAACCCCCTTGGCAAGGTCGCGGTCGGTGCGCCGGCGGCGTTGGTCGCAGCAGTAAGTTTGCGTCGGTTGAGAGCTTTCGGTCGGATTTGCAAGTACGTTCCGAGGCGCGCGTCCAATTCATCTAGTCTCCCAAATGCAATCCGTTCCATGTGTTCTTCCCAATCGGCGCGCAAGATCTGTTCATCCTCATTCGAGGGGCTCCACAAAAATGGCGATCCGATTCGACGTTCGCCAATCGCAAGCGTCTTTGCAGCTTCGACTGGAATCCACAGAACCTTATTAAGTTTTGCTTTCACTGCCGACGTCTCCCACTGCATACCGACGGTATTGGCCAACGGCGCACTCGACACAAAAGTCGATTCCTGCGGTTGCAAGCGATTGTTCAGGGGTAGTGTTTTCAGCTCGATGCCTAGTATCTCGAAGTCAGGCACAGGTCGTGACCCCGCGTCCGCACCGAGAGCGAGTTCGAGCAACTCGCCGACCCAGCCTTTCGCGTGGGTCAAATTGTGTGGAACATCTTCGCCAAGGGTTTGAGCGAGTTCGCCTAGCGTTTGGCCGGCGAGGGCAAATGCGTTTTCGAGTAACTCGACTTCGTTACGAGGTGTTTTCCGATTAGCCATCGAAAGGAATTAAGCAGAACCCCGGAGTGGCGGACTATCCGCCGAGGGCGGTTAGCACCGCATCCTTCAGACGGGGGATCTGAATCTCGGCATCGAGTTCTTTATTGTTGCGATCAGTAATATAAAAATAATCTTCAACGTGCGCACCGAACGTCGCGATTCTGGCATCGTGTAATCTGACGTCGCACTCTTGGAGCGCGCGGCCGATTTTCGATAAAACGCCGGGCTCGTCTGTCGCTATGACCTCCATGACGGTCTGTTTGTGAACTTTATCAACTTCAAACTCTACTCTCGTAGGGATCGTAAAGTGCTTGATTTTGCGACTCGCAACCCGCGGCGCAGGAACTTCATGGCGTTTACCGCTGATGATCGTCGTGCGAATCTTGTTGCGGATCTGATCGATCCGATCTGCGTCACGAATCAAGTTACTGCCGTCGGTCTCAACGACCATAAAAGTATCTAAAGAAAAGCCGGAATTAGACGTAATTATTCGTGCTTCCTTGACGTCCAAGCGCAACCTATCCAGGGCTGAGGTTGCTAAAGCATAAAGGTTGTCGACGTCATTCTGGAATATGAAAACGGCGGTAGCACCGCGTTCGTCGAAACTGCGGACCGCGACGATCGGCAGGCCGTCTTTTCCCCTCGAGAGAATTGACTGTGTGTGCCAAGCAATCTCGTCAGGACGATGGCGCAGGAAGTAGTTGTCGCCAAGTGAATCCCATAGTGCCTCAATTTCAGGTCCATCGAATTTCTGAGCGTCCAGGATCTCTAGTGCACCGCGCCGAGTGAACTGAATTTTTTCGTCCTGGTCCGCTGGCAGCTTATAGCCACGATGCAGCGCTCGCCGCGTTGCGATATACAACTCGGACAGAAGTGATTCTTTCCAACTCGTCCAAAGTTCTGGATTGGTTCCGCGTATGTCCGCGACCGTGAGTAAGAATAGATAGTCCAAGTGCATTTGGTCACCAACGAATTCCGCAAATTCCTTGATCACGTCCAAATCGTAAATGTCTTTGCGTTGCGCAATAGTAGACATCACCAAGTGATTGCGGGTTAGCCAGGCGACAACGTGCGTGTCATAGTTACTTAGACCGTGAGATTGGCAGAACGCGACGGCGTCTTCAGCGCCTAGATCTGAATGGTCGCCGCCGCGACCTTTTGCGATGTCGTGAAATAGTCCGGCTATATACAGAAGCTCAAGCTTCGGTATCCTTTCGATCGTATTTCTTACGAGTTTCGATTGGTCGTTTTCGTGGCGGGGAAACGAAAAATAACGCATGTTTCGCACCACGAACAAGCTATGTTCGTCGACCGTATAGATATGAAACAAATCAAACTGCATTAAACCTTCGACCGCTCGAAAAACCGGCAAATACGCGCTTAAGACGCCATAACGATGCATACGTTGCAGTTCGTGGCCAATTCTCCTGGGGTGGCGGATGATTTCCATGAAGAAGCTCTTGGCGCGCAGATCGTTGCGAAATTTCTCATCAATTCGATGCAGGTTTTGTCGTAGTAAGCGAATTGTTTCGGCTCTAATTCCAATTATTTCCGGGTGTTGTTGGAGGAGCAAAAATATCTCGAGGAGGGCGGCCGGTGTGCGAGAAAATACTGAGGGATCACAAACTTCTATTGCGTTATTTCGGACCTGGAAACGGCGATTTAGAGGCGTCACTCGTGCCTTGCTCGCGGGTTCCAAGATCGCCTCTTGAAACAACCCCAGTAGAACTTCATTTAGGCTGCTCAATTCTCGAACAGTACGGTAGTAATCTTTCATGAAATTTTCCACTGCTGCGTTCGAGTCGTCGTCGGTGTAACCAAAACGACTAGCAACGGATTTCTGATGTTCGAATAACAACCGGTCCTCGCGACGACCCGCTTTGAAGTGCAGTGCGCAACGAATCTGCCAAAGGAATTCTTCCCCTCCGAGAAGGTCTGCTCCTTCAGTCTCCGTAAGGAATTTGTTGGCCATGAGACCGCGTAAGCTGGTCGCGTCGAAATGCCGGTTTGCGACCCACGCAATCACCTGGATGTCGCGCATCCCGCCGGGACTCTCTTTTACATTTGGCTCGAGCTCCTGGAATGCATCATCGAATTTGGCATGGCGTGCGGCCTGTTCGGCAACCTTTGCAGCAAAGAACTTCGCCGTCGGCCAAATTTTATCCGTCGCGGTGAGCCTGCAAACTTCGGGCAATCTTTCGGATGCCCCACAAAGATGACGAGCCTCCATCAGGTTAGTCATTATGGTCAAATCGTCGCGTGCTGCGCTGGCACATTCTTTAACCTTGCGGACGCTGTGGCCCACCTCCAATCCAATGTCCCATAAGAAGGTAACTAACGCGGAAATAGTTGCCAATTCCGATTTGGATGCTGCACCGCCCAACACGATAGCGATATCGATGTCCGAATAGGGATGCAGCTCGCGTCGGCCATACCCGCCAACCGCAAGCAGTGCGTGTTGACTTGTCGAAAGCTCGGTGCGTTGCCACAACTGAATTAGAATGGTATCGATGAAATCCGATCGTATTGCGACCAGTTCGCGGGCATTTATGCCATCGTCGAAACGCCGTTCAAGGTCTAAGTGGGCAGCGACAATTGCTTCGCGGTAGGCACTAATGTCGCTCTGAGATAGCGGCACATTGTCGAATTTTTCGAGCGTCGACAGGGCCTCGGTCAAAGGCACGATTGAGGTTTGCAATTGGGTCATTTCCCGTACGTCTCATCGGTGCGCGCGGTGAGCACTTCGAAGCCCTGCTCGGTGACGAGGATAGTATGTTCCCACTGCGCCGAGAGACTGCGATCCTTCGTCACCACGGTCCATTGATCAGCCAACAGCTTCACGTGCCGCCGACCCGCGTTGATCATCGGCTCTATCGTGAAGATCATGCCCGGTTCCAGCACGATACCTGTGCCTTTCGTTCCGTAGTGAAGTACTTGCGGTTCCTCGTGGAATCCGCGACCGATCCCGTGCCCGCAATATTCCCGCACAATCGAATAGTTCCTAGCCTCGGCGTGGGCTTGAATCGCGGCGCCAATATCGCCAAGTCGTCCGCCCGGTCGTACCAGCGAGATACCGATATTCAGGCATTCGTAAGCCGTCTCCACTAAGCGCTTGGCCTTTACCGAGGGCTCACCGACGAAGAACATTTTGCTCGTATCGCCATGAAAATCTTCCTTTATTACAGTAATGTCGACGTTGACGACGTCACCATTTTTTAACACCTTATCGCCGGGTATGCCGTGGCAAACCACGTGATTTACTGAAGTGCAAATTGATTTCGGAAAGCCGTGATAATTCAGTGGTGCAGGTATGGCTTTCTGCTGATCAACGATGTAATCGTGGCAGATTTTATCTAGTTCTTCGGTTGTGGTCCCCGGTTTTATGTGAGGTTCAATGATTTCCAGTACGTCCGCAGCGAGGCGTCCCGCTACGCGCATTTTGTCTATTTCATCGGTATTTTTAATACTAACGGGCATATATATGTAAGTCCCAAGTCATTGTTGCAGAAACACTTATATGTTATAAAGCGCGCGCTCAACGAGCAATCACTAATAATCCGCACACGTTCCGACACGTGCGCCGGGGTGTCTGTCGAAAGTATCGGCAGATCGGCGCATGGGGCACGTGGAGGCAAAACCCCTTAAAAGGAGACTACACGATGTCTGACGTCACAATGCGCCAGATGCTCGAAGCAGGCGTCCATTTTGGACACCAAACTCGCTTCTGGCATCCGAAAATGGCCCCATATATTTTCGGCGAACGCAACAAAATCCACATTATCAACTTGGAAAAAACGCTGCCTCTGTTTAACGAATCGACCAACTTCATTGGTCGGTTGGCAGCAAAACGCGGTCGGATACTGTTTGTTGGAACCAAACGCGCGGCCCAAGAGGCGATTGCGCGAGAAGCCAGCCGTTGTGGTATGCCCTACGTA
>JBLFWZ010000185.1:0-9452 GCA_047611905.1 Gammaproteobacteria bacterium
GGATCGATATAACCCAATGTCACAGCCGCGTCGGTTACGGTAGGTAGTTCGCCACCGCGACCGTAGCAAGCAGGACCTGGATCGGAACCGGCCGAATGCGGACCAACCCGCAGCAGGCCGCCCGAATCGACCCAAGCGATCGACCCGCCACCGGCGCCGATGCTGTGAACAGCAACCGATGCCATGCCCAGATTGTCGCCAATCCATTGGGGTCCCAACCACGTGTCGCGCGAAAATTCGACGAGCCCATCCCTGACCAAACTGACGTCGAAAGTGGTGCCGCCCGCATCACAAATGATCACGTCGTCGGGCAGGTCTTCGGATCTTACATAAGCCAAGCCAGCCACCGGAGCCATCGCTGGGCCGGATTTGACGAGAAATATAGGTCTTTCCACAACGTCTCGCAAATGCATAACGCCGCCGAAAGACGTGCTAACCAGTACGTCACTTTTAAAACCCGCGGCTTCTAAATCGATTTCTAAATCTACGAGATATTTTTGCATCATGGGTTTCAGCGATGCATCGATAGCCGTTGATGAAGCGCGGCGATACTCGCGCAGTATTGGATTCAGTTGGTGCGATAAAGTGAACGGAACTCCGGGGAGCATCTCGGTGATTAATTCGCCGACTCGTAACTCGTGTGCGGGATTCGCTATAGACCACAATAAACACACTGCAATGGCTTCAATATTTTTTTCCGGAAACGCTTTGAGTAACCTACGGACACAATCTTCATCGAGCTTGATTTCCGTACCGCCTTCGGCATTCATGCGTTCCGGCACTTCAAATGTTAGTCGCCGCGGGATATAGGGCTCCGGATAGGCGATTTGCAGATTATGCGGCTCTGATTTGCCGCCTTCTTTCAACAACAGGACGTCTGGAAAACCTTCGGTGCTCAGAAAAGCGGTACGCGCGATTTTCCGTTCTACTATTGCGTTTGTTGCGCGTGTCGTGCCGTAGATAAACATCGACGCTGCGCCGATCAATTCAGCGCTCGTAATGCCAATTTCTTCAGCAGCAACGGCGATACCAGCTTCGATACTCGCAAACGCTCGAGTCTTATCGGTTAACGCCTTACCCACTGTGAAACGCCCATCACTGTCGGTTACCACAACGTCGGTGAAAGTGCCGCCGGTATCCACGGAAATTCTATAGGGCATTGACTAAATCCTTAAATGGCCTTCATTCGGAAGAACGCCTTCGCGATTAACTAGTGTGCAAAGAGTTTCTCGCCGGACTCGATGCGTTGTTTCAAACAGATCGTTGAGCGTACTGTCCTAAAAATAGCGTGCGTGTACAAGCCTGGTAAGTAAATCCTGGCAAATAAATTCGCAGCTCGTCGAGCCAGTGGTCTCGGTTAAGTAATGCAAGCGCAGGCTGAGTCTACTTTGGTGGACGTCGTTTAGGATCAACACATCGGTTCGCTATCTGCCTTATCAGAGATCGGTGTAGACTTCGGATAGCTGTGGGGAACCTGCAGATTAATATCGGCAACGCGTTGAGGGAACTATGAAACAAAGTGATACTCGGATTTTAACGTCCCATGTGGGGAGTTTGCCCCGCGAACGTGAACTCGCCGATCTACTCATTGCCAACGAAGCCGAAAAACCGGTGGATGCCGCGCGTCTCGATGAACTTGCGGCAAGCGGCGTCGCGAAGTGTGTCGCGATGGAGATTGGTGCAGGAATCGATGTCATCAATGACGGAGAGCAACCTAGAGTCGGGTTTCAAACTTACGTAGCGCAGCGCCTTGACGGATTTGGCGGCGTGAGTGAGCGCGAAGTTTTTCGCGATTTTGCCGATCATCCGGATTTCGCCGAGATTTGGGCCAATCGCGGCATGGTGATGTCAAAAGTGTTCGACGCGCCGGCAGCGGATCGGGAGGTGCGTTACAAAGATCTCGCACCTGCGCGCAGGGAATGCGACATGTTCGATACCGCCCTTGCCGCGCACCCAGGTGCCTACACAGAAACTTTTATGACTGCCGCATCGCCGGGCATTGTCTGCACCACGATGCGCAATGCCGGACATTATGATTCACACGAATCCTACGTGAGAGCCGTGGCGCGTGAACTTCGCCAAGAATACGAATTAATCCATGAACGGGGCTATTTGTTGCAGCTCGATTGTCCCGACTTGGCAATGGAGTGGCACGGGATGTTTCAAAACGGCACCTTGAAAGACTTTCAGGACGCCATTGCCATTCATATCGACGCTATCAACGAGGCGTGTGTGAACATCCCTAAAGACCGTATCCGACTCCATGTGTGTTGGGGAAATTACGACGGGCCACACGACCACGATGTTCCGATGGCCGATATCTTGCCGGTTATCCGCAACGCAAACGTTGGCGCCTTTTCATTGGAATTTGCGAATCCGCGGCACCAACACGAATACGCGGCGCTCAAAGCACAACCGCTCCCGGACGACACCATATTACTGGCCGGCGTGATCGACTCAACGGTGAACTATATTGAACATCCTCAAGTCATCTGTAACCGAATACTCGAAGCGGTCGATGCGGTTGGCGATAAGGAACGAGTGATTGCCGGAACGGACTGTGGGTTTGGTACATTCGCCGGCTGGGAAATGGTAGCGGCCTCGGTCGTATGGAAGAAATTTGAAGCCTTAGCCGAAGGTGCGCGTTTGGCTAGCGCTAAACTTTGGTAGATTTAAGGCACATTATATGGAGCACTTGTACCGACATATCATTGCCAATCCAGAATTCGAGGCGTTGCGCAAACGCCGGAGTCGGTTCAGTTGGACGTTGCTGTCGATCGTGCTTGGCACCTATTACACATTCATACTAGTCGTTGCGTTTAAACCGAGTGCATTGGCTACGCCCCTACATTCAGGCACGGTCATCACCTGGGGGATCCCGGTTGGTCTTTCAATTATTCTTCTCTGCATAGCGCTAACGGCGTTCTTTGTCAGCCGCGCAAACAGCGTCTTCGATCCAGCTTCCCGCTCGATTATCGATGCGGCCGAGCGCGCCTCTTTAGAAACGTCTCGCCCCGTTAAATAGGATCCCCTCGAGCATGGATGGTAGGAAACTAAGCTCTCCATTTCAGCAGCATGCCGTGAAAGCGCTGATCCCTGGACTCTTGGGCGCTGCGCCGCAACTGGCGTTCGCTAACGGCACTGACTCCACTCCCATTAACCTCGTCGCTGTTTCCATGTTTTTGATCTTTGTGGTGGCCACGCTTGGCATTACATACTGGGCAGCCAAGCGAACGAAAACCACCCAAGATTTTTACGCAGCGGGTCGCAGTGTTACCGGATTCCAAAATGGGCTGGCTATAGCCGGGGATTTCATGTCGGCGGCTTCTTTACTCGGGGTGTCTGGATTGATCTTTGTTGGCGGCTTCGATGGATTGCTTTACGTGATTGGCGGCATTGCGAGTTGGCCGATTGTTATGTTCTTGTTGGCCGAGCGCCTGCGAAATCTTGGCAAATACACGTTTACGGACGCGGTCGCGATACGGCTGGACGCCAATCCGGTACGTCTCTTATCCGCATGCGGGACCTTGGTCGCGGTCGTGCTGTATCTCATCGCACAAATGGTCGGCGCCGGAAAGCTCGTCGAATTACTATTCGGTATCCCCTACGAAGCCGCCGTTCTCACGGTCGGCATACTCATGATCGTCTACGTTACATTCGGTGGAATGATCGCGACGACTTGGGTGCAAATAATTAAAGCGACCTTATTGCTATTCGGCGCGACTGTTCTAGCGATCATGGTACTTGTGCATTTGGATTTTTCGATTGAGACATTGTTTCGTACGGCGACAGAATTGCACGACAACGGCCTCGCCATCCTGGCGCCGGGGGGCCTGATTTCCGATCCCATTTCAATCATTTCGCTTGCCACGGCTCTCGTGTTCGGGACGGCCGGTTTGCCACATATATTAATGCGATTTTTTACGGTTCCGGATGCGCGGGAAGCGCGTCGCTCCGTGTTATACGCAACAGGGTTTATTGGTTACTTTTACGTTTTGCTTTTTGTTCTCGGATTTGGCGCGATCGTTTTCGTTGCTGGCGATCCGCGTTTCTTCGACAGCGTAACCGGCGAGCTCATCGGTGGCAGCAATATGGCGGCCATCCATCTAGCGAAAGCTGCGGCGGGTGATGTTTTTCTTGGATTTATCTCGGCTGTAGCGTTCGCCACAATTCTGGCCGTTGTGTCGGGATTGACATTGTCTGGGGCGTCGGCAATTTCGCACGACATCTACGTTAACGTACTGTGTGACGGCGAAGCGCCGGAAGCAGATATCGTGCGGCTGTCGCAGATCTCCACGGTCGTACTCGGCGTGTTGGCGATGGCGCTCGGTATTACATTCGAAGCGCAGAACGTCGCGTTTATGGTTGTACTCGCGTTTTCTGTCGCTGCCAGCGTCAATTTCCCTATTCTGTTTTTGTCGATGTATTGGCGAGGACTAACGACATTTGGCGCGGTCGTCGGCGGCACTATAGGACTGATCACCACGATCGTCCTTATTGTCCTCGGACCAACTATTTGGGTCGACACTTTAGGAAACGCAGAGGCGATTTTCCCGTATAAATACCCAGCCTTATTTTCGATGACGGCAAGTATCGTATCGATAATTGGATTGTCGCTGTTGGATAGAAGTCCGGCCGCCGACAGAGCGGCACAGGCGTTTGACAGTCAAATAGTGCGTGCGCACACGGGAATTGGCGCGGAGGGCGCCGTTTCGGAATAACGGCAGGCGGAATTTGACTGCATTATTCTAGACCGCCGGCGACGGTCTAGATCAACCGTTAACTACTTGCGGAGCCGCGTGCGCCTGCGCGGTTTCGACCCGGTTTCGACCGCCTTCTTTCGCTCGGTATAGGGCCGTATCGGCCCGTTCGATCACGGCATCGATTTCCTCGTCGAGGTTGAATTCTGTGACTCCAATTGAGATGGTAATGCGTTCTATTTCTTTTTTGGTTTTCGGGTTGTAAATCCGTCCGCTTTCGATGTTTGCACGGATCGACTCGGATACTGCAAGTCCGCCTTTGATACCAGTTTCTGGCAACACGATGACGAATTCCTCACCACCGAATCTCGCAGCGATATCTTTCCATTTGGTGAGATTGTCGAGCGCATTTGCCACAACCTTTATTATTTTGTCGCCAAAAATGTGACCGTAGGTGTCGTTAACATTCTTGAACTTGTCGATATCTGCAATCAGTAGACTATGTCGAACAGAGCTGTCCTCTTGTTGGCTACGAAGCTCGTCCAAGCTTTCCTTAAATCCCGCACGATTCACGAGTCCCGTCATCGGGTCAGTTTTCGCCATCGTTTTGGCTCGCTCTAGTTCCTTCTTCAGCAGCTTTACCTCTTCTCGACTTTGATCTAGATGGGTATGTAAGCTCGTGCTCCCGTCGTGCATGCGTTTCGTGCTTTCGGCTAACGCATGGATCATGTCTTTAAATTGGTCCGTCGACATATCGTCCGAGAGATCCTCGACGCATTCATCTAACGAAGCTTCGTAGCGACTAACTTCCGAATCAGCGTTCTGCAGCGAGCTCGACATGTTTTCAACAAGTTGCCGGATGGAATCTTCCGCTTTGCTTAGATGCGCATGATCAGCGGATTCGATATACCGTCGAAAAAGTGCTTGAGAAATCGCGCCATCGACGGGCTTGTTTTTCGCCAGCAATCGATCGATAGACTCTTTCAATGGCACGTTTTCGCCGGAAATATATTGATACCAGACCCAATAGTTCTCCGGTGTAACCGGTATCTTGTGTTTTGACATTAGTGGTAACGCCATGCGAAGACGTTCTGATGAAGTTTCGACGGTAATATCGTTCATGATGGCCCCAACTCGCTCCTATTCTGGTGCTTTGAAACTGGGTGATCGGCTACAGACGGGGAAACTTTAGGTATCAACGGCTTGTTGCCGCATGTTTTTGCCATCGGATAGTGTCGGAGTGGACGAGGTAAGCTAACTCGCGATCCGGGAGCCTGAATCCCTTCGGTACGGTGTTGTTACTGATGATAGGCAAGTGGCAATCTCACCCAGCCGTGCAATCTTCGGTACACTGCCAGCGGCCGTTTTAGACACTACGAGGGTCTGTTCATTAAACAAATTATATTAATCCGGCGCGATCTAAGTATGCGACGCGGTAAAGAAATTGCCCAAGGGTCGCACGCCTCTATGGCGTTTTTAATCAACCGGATGCGTAAAAATCCTGATCGAGAGAATGAAGTCGCGTTAAGTTTGCGTCCGGCCGAATTGGTTTGGATCACTCAAGGGATGGCGAAAGTCTGTCTTAAGGTCAATTCCGAAGAGGAGTTGCTGGCGTGCCATGCACAAGCCACGGAAAACGGCCTCGAGGCTCATCTCATTCGCGATAGTGGACGGACAGAGTTCAACGGCGTGCCGACCTTAACGGCCTGCGCGATCGGTCCCGACGAACCCGATCGCATTGACGTTATCACTGGCGACTTGAAACTTTACTAGTCGAGGCGTGCTTACAATTTATAAACGTTCGCCACGCTATCACCAAGAAGGTTGTTGCGGGCGATTTCCGACAACGGCGCAACCAGCCCTTCTAATTCTTCCATATAGTTACTTGGGTGATCGAAATGTGGGTAATCCGTCGCCCAAAAAAACCGATCGTTACCAACGTAATCGACCACGTGAGCTAACGCGCGTTCGTCTGGGTCGCCTGAAATCCAACATTGGCGTTTAAAGTAGACACTTGGTTTTTCCTTTAACGGTACGTTGTCGCCCAAGGTGGTGGCGTAGGTAGTATCCATCCGATCGAGTGCTGCACCAATCCAGCCGGCGCCGGACTCCAGGAGAATCGCTTTGATATTCGGAAACCGATCGAACAGTCCCCATTGGAATAAACCGTAGAAGGCCTGCTGCGGGCCTTGCATGCCCAACGCATTCTGCATCCAACCCGCTTTGCTCATGCCATTGAAACGTTGATATGTACGAATTTTCGGGTGCTCCGCCATCGGATGGATTGCAACGGGCACGTCGAGTTCTTGTGCCTTCGCCCAGAACGCATCGTGATCCGGATGAGCATGCGGGATACGGGTGAGCGTGTACGGTGCCAAGAACGCACCTTTCGCGCCCTCGCGAACAGCACGCTCTAATTCGATCGCCGCGGCGGCTGGATCGGCCAGAGAGATATGCGCCGCGGCTATCAAGCGGCCGTCCGTATCGGAACAAAAATCGCAGATCCATCGGTTATACGCTTTCGCGTAGGCCATCGACAGAGCGGGATCCTCAATTTCACATTCCCAGGTTAAGCCGAGACTGGGGTACAAAATCGCCTTCGATATGCCTTCATTGTCCAACTGAGTCATTCGGTCTTTGGGATCCATGGAGCCGAAGGGTGCACTGCCCGGATAGGGCATATCCTGCATAGCGGCTAACTCTTCGGCACTTTTACCCATCGCGCCGAGCATGGTTAAGATTTTAACGTCGAAGAATTGCGAGATTTTGCCATCCATTTCAACGACTTCGCGACCGTCGTGTGTGCGTATGCGTAAAGCCCGATCGCGAAACTCAGGGTCGATGTATTTTTCCCAAGCGTCTGCTGGTTCGAGAATATGACCGTCCGCGTCAATGATGTTGTCAAAATTTAAAGCCATAGTTTTCGATCCCGTTATTTAGTCGTTTTGGACTGCTATTTATACCGCAAAACAGCAGATAGTGAGTACGCTTGTCTAAAAGATATTCGCCAAGCGAGGTATATAATTTCCCGTAGATTCGCCCCTGAGGCAACTGGGTTCGACATTGCGGCGGTAGGAAACGATTTTATGCGATTAAAATTGGGCGCACCAAACGCGCAGAGCTTGTTCGCGGCTTGCAAGGCCGTCTAGGTCCAGGGTGGTTTGTATTTTACCGCGATCGATCAGGCGGTGGCCCGAAACCGTGCCGCTCAACCGTCGGTGATATCGCGCCGCGGGGTCTCGATCATCGTAAAGATAGGAAGTCCGAGATGAATATCCGGTTCAGAATCTACAACGTTCGAGCGCGGGCACGGCAATAAAGCTAGCGCAGCTTCGTGGTATGGAATGAGAAGGCCGCCGCCTATATCGAATGTAGTACCGTAAATCGGAATATCTCTTAAAAGTTCTACGCGGTCGCTAATTCCTACATCTCCGAGCGTTTGTGTCGATCGACAAGACACCGCGATACTACACGCTTCGATGTTAGCGAGATTATTTCAATGTAGGCTCTGGCCAGAGAATTGGGGTATTATCGCATCCAGAAAAATCACAGCGCCCATAGCTCAGCTGGATAGAGTACCTGGCTTCGAACCAGGTGGTCGGGAGTTCGAATCTCTCTGGGCGCGCCAAACAATAAAAAGGCCCCAACGGGGCCTTTTTATTGTTTGTTGCACCCAGCAGCATGATGAGAACTCCTCAGTTCGACAATTTGCGAACAAGCAAATTGGACGCCGCAGCGTAGCGTAGGCGCCCCGCAGGGGCGAGCAAACGACACTTCGTTTGCAAGTCTATCTCTCCCCAAAGGAAGCCAATGGATCTTATCAGATGGCTAACTCCTACCTAATCTCTCTGGGCGCGCCAATTTTTCAATGGGTTAGGGACAACCCTGATCACCTTCCTAATACTTTCCTAATATATTTTCCTAATATTCTGCAGCGTTCCTACGGAGTGGACGTTTTTACCAGTGTTGTGAGAGCGTTCAAAAATGGTCTGAAATCCACTATTGGGCAGAGGGGCAACGCATTCGTAATGCCTAGGTCCGGAGTTCGAATCTCCGTTCCGGCACCATATTCAACGATTTACGAGAGTTTTTTTATTGCCCAGTCCTATAGATGGGCAATTGTCCCATTCTGAGTGTGCGGTTTTATTCGACAACACCTCCAGGCTCACGAAATCGATGATCGTCTCGTCAGCACCAGAATCAACCAAATGTTAAACTCGCTCAGGCGTATCGCTTGATATACCGCTTTGCATATTAGGTTCGCAGACGCTGGGCTCCCCATTCGAGTAAAAAATGTATCGCGAAAGACTCAAACTCATGCACGCTTGCATTTTCTTTTCGGAAAATTGCGCCGATGTGGGTCGAATGAAACTGTACAAGCTCCTCTTCTTAATGGATTTCGACCACTACCGAGCACTAGGCAGACCGGTGACGGGTCTAGAATACGAAGCTTGGGAACAGGGGCCAGTCCCGGCAAGGTTTCACAAAGAATGGAGTAACTCCCTTGAACCCGACATAGCAATAGGCCTCCGGCCAGAGCGCGTCACACGTCGATTCGATTACGATGGCGAAGACGAAACCGGATTTGAAATGAGGAAGCTTGTCCTCCGTATTCCATTTAATTCGAAGCTTTTTTCCACCACGGAAAAGGGGAAAAGGTGACGGAGGGATTAATCATTCGAAGGGGGAAAAGGTGACGGAGGGATTAATCATTCGGGGAAAAGGTGACGGAGGGATTAATCATTCGGGGAA
>JBLFWZ010000186.1:0-9446 GCA_047611905.1 Gammaproteobacteria bacterium
ATCCGAGGGTCAAGTTAGCGCTTTTAGTGCTTTTTCTCGCCCACCCAACAACAGAGCCGCACGCGGCTTCCATTCTCGAAGAGTATGTAGGCCAACCGAGTGAACAGTTGATCCAAACGCTCGGTGAGCCGCAATTACGCACCCCAGATCA
Organism: Gammaproteobacteria bacterium; assembly: GCA_047611905.1. Lineage (GTDB taxonomy): Bacteria > Pseudomonadota > Gammaproteobacteria > UBA11873. The sequence continues at coordinate 152 of JBLFWZ010000186.1, forward strand.
ACTTTGGTATACGCGAGAATCGGGGCTGCGCGGCGGTCAACTTGGTGCGCCGCAGGTGACTATTTCGGGAGCGTCTAGCCGCTTTATTGTAGGTGGCGAATACCAGCAATTCTCCATTGCGAACTTACCTTGCGATGTCATTGCGAACGTTGATGAGGGCGGCTTAGTCACTTCGATTGAGCAAAAGGGACCCGGGTGCACGGAATTTGTTTACTTACTTCAGCAGCGCCAAGCTGGGACACGACCCAAACCGCGCTAATGCTAGTTGTGTGATGACGACCCGTAAAACCGGGCTCTAAACCCGACACCATCCGAAATTCCTCTAAAGCTTCGCGATTTTCAGCCGCTCATCTAGCAGTTCGGCCCAGTTCGTGGGCAGTGCCCACTCGTGCGGGTTTAGAAATCAAGGATATTGATGGATGGATACGATCGCAGAATTAGTTGATGGAGTTAGAGACCTCGTCCCGCTCCCAAAATCTTACATGCGGATTCAAGAACTCGTGAACGACCCAGATTCTTCGTTGGACGATGTGACGAAGGTAATCATGAACGATTCGGCGCTGACTAGCCGAATTCTTCGTATCGCCAATAGTGCTTATATGGGGCTTGCTGCAAAGGTCGATACCGTCGGGCGTGCGGTCCAAGTTCTTGGCCTCAACCAGGTACACGATCTAGCCCTCGCTGGAGCCGCCGTAGGCTCCTTGACGAAAATTGAAACAGCCACTCTCGACGTCGGTGATTTCTGGCGGCGCAGCGTTTATTGTGCCGTCGTTGCGCGAATTGTCTCTAAGCAAAAGAAAATAGGTTCTCCCGAGCGTTTATTCGTCTCTGGTCTGTTACACGATAGCGGGCATCTCCTACTGGCTCACCGCCTGCCCGATCGCTACGCAGCGGCACGCGCTAAGGCGATCGCAACCGCGACGCCGATACATGTCGTTGAACAGGAAGAATTTGGCTTCAACTACGCCGAGCTTGGCGCCGCCCTGCTGAGGAGTTGGCAATTACCGGAAGCAATAATTGAACCGGTTCAAAAACACGCGGACGATCTCGCAAGCATCGATACTAAGCTCGTGCCGGAAGCGTGTGTGTTGCATGTCGGTGCAATAATTTGCCGTGCCGCGGTATGGCGCTCCGAGGTCGATGAGCCTGTACCGGAGTTCGATCCCGTAGCACTTCAATTGATAAGTATCGATAGCGAAAGCACTGAATCCATCATGCACGAAGCAGACGAATCGGTAATAGAAGCCATGACCTTGCTGTTACCGGCGGCAGGCAAAAGTGCCGCCCGCGCTAGCGCTGCTTAAAACGGTTTAGACGGCTCTAGGCGCCAGATCCTACGGCTTAGGTAATCCGCAATTTCGCGAAACTTCCCGGCGCCGGCTCAAGTACCGTCAGTTCTCGGTCACCGGGGATCCGCGCACTAATCAGTTCACCCGCGTATTCTGCAATCCACTTGGACCATTCTGTCCACCAACTTTCGTCGTGCGTTTCAGATGCGGAAAACCACTCTTCCGCGCTAATGCCAGTCACGTCAGGACCAGTAAAATGGCCGTATTGGCGGGTCCCAGGGGGATTAATAATCCCCGCAATGTGTCCTGACTTTGACAATACGAAGGTCACCGGGCCAGAAAATAGTTGCGCGCCAAGAAACGTCGTTTTCCACGGCGCAATGTGGTCTTCCGCGGAAGAAACAAAATACGCCGGAGTCTCGATACATGACAAATCGATCGGCACGTCGCCAATCACAATCCCACCAGGTTCCCGAAACGAGTTCTCAAGGTACATTTTTCTCAGATAAGTGCCGTGCATTTTCGCCGGCATGCGCGTCGCATCGCTATTCCAATAGAGTAAATCAAACGGGACCGGCTCTTTACCAAGTAAATAATTGTTTATGACGAACGACCAAATGAGATCGCTCGAGCGCAACATATTAAAAGTACTTGCCATTTCGGCGCCGTCCAAATAGCCGCGCTCGTCCATCGTTTTCTCGATGCTTTGAATCTGCTCCTCATCTATGAAGACGCCAAGATCGCCTGGCTCGGAGAAATCCAGTAGCGAGGTGAACAAGGTCGCCGACTGGACTCGATCGTCATCCGTGGCGCGTAAGTAGGCTAAAGTTGCGCCAAGCAAAGTGCCGCCGAGGCAATAGCCAATCGCATTGATTTCTGTTTCACCGGTGGCTTTTTCGATAGCATCAAGTGCCGCTAGCGGCCCGTCGAATACGTAGTCCGGGAAATCCTTATCTGCCAGCTTTTCGTCGGGGTTGACCCACGAAATGACGAACACAGTGTGACCTTGTGCAACTGCCCATTTGATAAACGAGTTCTTCTCTTGAAGGTCGAGAATGTAGTACTTGTTAATCCACGGCGGCACGATAAGTAACGGTCTACGAAATACTTTAGCGGTCGAAGGCTCATATTGAATCAACTGCATGAGCTCATTTTGAAAAACCACTTTTCCTGGCGTCACGGCGACATTTTTACCGAGTTCAAATGCGTTCGTGTCGACCATTTTTATGCGTACGCTACCGTCCTTGGGATCAACGTCGCTTAAAAAGCTCTGCAATCCATCAAGTAGATTCTTGCCACTTGATTCGACCGTCGCACGGATGACTTCCGGGTTAGTCATCGCGAAATTACTCGGTGCAATGGCATCGACAAACTGTTTGGTAAAAAACGCGATTTTCTGCGCGTTCTTTTCGTCCACATCTTCGATGTCCTCAACACTCGATAAAATTGCTGTTGCGGTGACGAGGTAACTTTGTTTAATGAAATCGAAGAACGGATTGCGGTCCCATTCGGCGTCTTTAAAGCGCCTGTCGCCGTTGCTTTGGGTACTAAGCGCGCCGCCATCGGCCCCCGTGAACGCCGCAACACTTCGTTGCCACATCGAAAGATAGGACTGCCATGTCGCCATTTGCAGATCGAGGAGTTTGACCGGATTGTTCGCCCAGCTTGCAGTCAATTCGATAAACGCTGGCACGATTCCAAAGGGATCAGATTCAAGCTCGAGATCTACCTCGTGGTGACGTAGATACTCACTCAGTAATTCGTGACTTCTTGCCGCAATGCTGGTTACCGCTGCGGATAACTCGTTCGGATCGGGGAGGTTGAACGGATTATCAGGCTCGCTCACGGGGAATTCTCCTAAAGGCAGTGGGACGCGCTAGTCTGCGAATACTATCGCGTTCCAAGCTAGTCGGCTGGCTCGCAGGATTCGTACTTATCTATCCGCTAGTATGGTAGTAATGGGGTGCAATTATGCGGCACAGTTATGTTGCAATGCAACAATTGAATGTTGGGCGCATTCCGAGGCAATCGCTACACGCCGAATTGTTCATTTTGCGCGATTGATCGCCAGACCATCACCGCGCCCGAAGACTCCGCTATTTCTTAGCTTTCTTCGGCATGTACAAATCGGTAATTGTGCCAGCGTAGGCTTCCGCAGCCATTGCTACAGTTTCTGACAATGTTGGGTGGGGGTGGATCGTTAGAGCGATATCTTCAGCGTCGCTACCCATCTCAATCGCAAGCGCTGCTTCGGCTATCAGATCACCAGCGTTCGGTCCCACAATGCCAGCCCCAATTACTCGCCCGTCGTTAGGATCAAACAGTAATTTGGTAATTCCTTCATTGCGTCCGAGAGTCAAAGACCGGCCGCTAGCCGCCCATGGAAAGGCGCCTTTTTCGTAAGCTATGTTGTTCGCCTTCGCCTCAGTCTCGGTAAGACCGGCCCAGGCAACTTCTGGATCAGTATAGGCGACCGAGGGGATCACCTTGGCGTTGAAGGCGACTTTATGACCGGCAATAACTTCCGCCGCGACCTTCGCTTCATGTACCGCTTTGTGCGCCAACATCGGCTGGCCAACGACATCTCCTATCGCGAATATATGACTGACATTGGTGCGCTGTTGATCATCGACAGCAATAAATCCACGCTCATCGACATTCACCCCGGCATTCTCTAACCCTACTTGGCCACCATTGGGCCGCCGCCCAACGGCAAGCAATATTTTGTCGTACGGTGCCGATTGCGGTGCATCCTTTCCTTCGAAGTGTGCGACTAAGGCATCTGCCTGTGCCTCGATTTTCGTCACCTTGGTGCCGGTATAAACCGCCGCCAATTTCTTCTTCATGCGTTTCTCAAGCGGCTTCACCATGTCCCGATCCGCGCCGGTCATGATCTGATCTAATAATTCGACGACCGTGACCGCGCTACCGAGCTCCATGTACACGGTTGCCATTTCCAAGCCAATGATGCCTCCGCCAATGACCAACATGCGTTCGGGAATATCCGTTAATTCCAGCGCGCCGGTTGAATCAATCAGGCGATCATCGTCATTTGGAAACCCTGGCAAAGCCACAGGTTCGGAACCGACGGCGACAATCGCATTTTTAAATTCTATTTCTACGTCACCGGCGCTGGATGCAACTCGCAAAGTGTTAGGCGAGGCAAAAGTCGCGACACCATGGACGACTGCAACTTGGCGTTGTTTAGCCAAGCCACCTAATCCGGACGTAAGTTGGCTAACTATTTTGGACTTCCATCCAACTAATTTCTTCAGATCTACGCGCGGTTCGCCGAAGCTCAAACCGTGTTCTTCCATCTCGCGAACTTCGCTCACGACTTTCGCCGCGTGCAGTAGTGCTTTTGACGGGATGCAACCCACGTTTAGGCACACGCCACCCAAAGATTGGTCACGTTCTACCAACGCGACGTTCAAACCGAGGTCTGCCGCGCGAAATGCGGCAGAATACCCACCGGGTCCAGAGCCAATTACAACGAGGTCGACTTGCATAGTTTCGTTCCTGAATAATCAAAGACGGATAAATTAGTTGGCGGGTCGCTTTCGAAACAATGTCGCGACGCCACCCACGACCGATACAGACTGGGCATCCAAGTCCTTGCAGATCTCCGCGACGACGTCTTTCCTTTGTTCGCGCTCGATGCCTCGCAGTCGGATCTTGATTAATTCGTGATCGCCCAGCGCCTCGTCTATGGCCGCTGCCACTGCCGTCGAATAGCCGTGCTGACCGATCATCACGACGGGTTTCAGGGCATGGGCCGCAGCCCTGAGGCGCTTTTTCGTTGCCGGATTCAATTCCATGTTGTCTTTTTCCAATTGCGTAGCAGTAGCAGACATACCGGAATATTCTTCTTCACTGCGTGTGCTTACAGGTTATGCATTATTTGCGGTCCAAGTATATTGAAATTCGGCGCTACAAAGTACAAGTTGATCGTTTCGAATAGTTGAACAATGACGAGCAGCGGCGCTGAAACCGAGCGACTAATTCGCGAGTTCGTCTGGAGTGTATTTATTGAATAGATATCGTGTTTTTTCACGCAATCTTGCCGTGGGGCTGCGGTTCTGCCTACCGATATGCGCCAAACCTGCACAAATTGTCGCTTCGGTCGGGCAGTTAGTGAGCTTGGTCTGTTGTTTATGGATCGTATCCGTCGCCACAGATCTGATAGAAATTGGGCTTGATGCGGAATTTTCCGCCTGGGGCGTGCTTTCCTACGCAACGCAGAGTTACTTTTGGCTGGCGACGATTACGCTAGTCGTCTTATTTGAACGCCGTCCCTATGCGTTTCTAGCGCTGGCCGTCGCGATGGCGAGCGCGCTTGTCACCATATCTTGCGTCTGGATCGTCGTATCGAACAGTTGGTGGGAAATTCATCCCAATTATTACTACGAGCATTACCAAAAATTATGGATTGCGTTTTTGGCTTGGGAGATCATTGTATTCGCGAGGGTCATCGCATCAGTCCTGCGACCGGCGCCGCATCACGCCGCAATATACGTTGTGGTCTACGGCATTAGCGTCTATGTCGTCGCAAGCTTTTTGCCGTTGCGCGCGGTCTTAGTCGAGCCGATTAGCAATTATAGTGAAGCTAGAATCGATGTAGAAGCCGCCTACTACGCGCAGGCGAATCTCTTAAACCAAAGCCTGTACTCAGTATCACCACAAAGGCCCGGCATCGCGGATCTGTATTTCGTTGGATTCGGCGCCTATGCCGGGCAAGACGTTTTCAAACGTGAGATCGAGCAAGCAACCGTGCTGTTTGAACAACAATTTGAGTCGATTGGCCACACCATTATGCTCATTAACAACCGCGCAACCTTGCATACGGTACCGCTCGCAAACACTCCAAATCTTGCGCTCTCACTACGCAGTTTGGCGGCCGTGGTCGATAAGCAAGAAGATATCGTGGTGGTTTTTCTAAGTTCTCATGGCGCTGAAGATGCGACGATCGCCGTTCAATTTGAAAACTTCGCAATGAACGATTTGTCGGCAACGCGGCTACGTGCACTGCTGGACGAGAACAAAATAAAATGGCGAATCGTGATCGTCTCAGCGTGCTATTCGGGAAGCTTCATAGACGCGCTAGCATCTCCAACGACGCTAGTTATTACAGCCGCCGCCGCCGATCGCGCCTCATTCGGCTGCTCGCATGAAAATGAGTGGACCTATTTTGGTCGAGCTTATTTTGCCGATGCGCTAAAGAAAACCGGAACATTTACCGGCGCATTCGAGCTCGCTAGCAAACTCGTTACCGAACGTGAACGCCGAGAAGGCAAGGAAGCGTCGAATCCGCAGCTCTCGATCGGAAGCGAAATAAAAGCTTACTTGCAGCACAACAACTTATAAACAGTTAAATCAATCTTTAGAGCAGCAGCGATCCTGGTCAATTAACGACGTTGATTGCTTCCTCGTCCAACGACCTATCAAGCTTCTTCTTCAACAAATTGCGTATAGTCGGCTTCATTCATTAACTTACTCTGCTCATCAATATCGTCCGGCTCAATGCGTAATAACCAACCATCTTCCAAAGGCGATTCATTGATGAGCTCGGGGCGATCGGCGAGATCCTCATTGATCATATAAATAGTGCCTGTGACCGGCGCGGCGATTTCACTCGTCGTTTTTACCGACTCGATGATTGCAATCTCATCACCAGCGCTCACCTCTCGACCGATCGCCGGCAATTCAACGTAAACGATGTCACCGAGCTGCTCTTGTGCGTATTCGGATATTCCAATTAAGACCATGCCGTACTCGTCTACGCTCGTCCACACGTGGGCCTCGTTATATCTTGTCTCGTTCATACCTGGATTCTCCTGTTCTGAGCAGCTAAAAGCGCTACGATTACGCCGGTGATGGTGCTTTGCCCGTAAATTTGCGGCTCGATTGTGACAATATTAGGACAACTCGTAGGGACAATCATCTATCGAAAAAAACTGCTCGATCGGCCGCACCCAAATAGACTTTCTGCTAGTCGCACAGTTATTTTTGCCCATCGCCGATAAGGCTCGCGTCGATATTTGAACTACGCGTCGCCAGCAAATTCAAATCTCAGCTAGCCGCACTATCCGTCGACCATTAAGCCGGATAAAATGCCGTTCTCCACGGGGCAAAATTGTTATGGATTCACGCGAAATAATTCAAGTCGACGACGAAACGCAGACCACCGAATGCAATGGTGGGGGTGGCCCACTAGGTCACCCGTTGGTGTACCTCACGTTCGACGAAGGTGACTCCGTCGACTGCTACTACTGCAGCAGACGTTTCGCAAAAGCCCGGTCGCTGAAACCCAAAAGCGCGGCCGAGTAGTCGTGACCACGCTGCGTCGCGCCATCGCGCGCGGCGCATCTCGCGCCATCATCGGGCTGGCGATGTTCTATCGATATGCCATTTCTCCGCTGCTACCTCCGCGTTGCCGGCACCTGCCTACATGCTCGGCTTATTTAATTGAAGCGGTACAGATTCATGGCGCTGTGCGAGGTATGTGGTTAGGCTTAAAGCGTATAGGGCGCTGCAATCCCTGGGGTAGTAGCGGCTACGATCCTGTTCCGCCCGCTAAGTAGCGTGACTCAGCTCCGGGAACGCAGAAGACGAAAGTTATTTATTCGCGTCGCCGAACTCAAGGAGGTCTCGTTGAATGCCACGGGCGCCCAACCAGTCCTTTAATGCTTGGCCAGTCCCGGCTGTCCACGGCTCAATTTCCTCAACGTGAATCCATTTGAAATCGGCGATCTCGTGTTTCGGAATTTTCACAGCGTTGGAGTCGACCGATACATGATAAGCAATCAATAGTTGATTCTGACGATAAAACTCGTACATGCCAACGTACGATTCGAGCTTACCTTTAAGTCCGGTCTCCTCTTCGACTTCTCGCAACACACCTTCTTCCGGCATTTCGCCTGCTTCAAGAAAGCCTGTTACCAAGCCAAACCACGATTTCGGCCAACCGACGTTCTGGACCAGAATGACGTGGTCGTCATGCTCGACTATCGCAGCGACAACCGGGACGGGATTATTCCAATGCACGAAACCGCATTGCAAGTCGGGACACGCCATGCGGTCGCGCTCGCCGAGATACAGTTTTTCTAGTTGCTTTCGACAGTAGGGACAATATTGCATGGCTGCAGCATACCGGTTTTCGACTAGGATTTTAAGATCGGCAAGCTTATCTCAACGCGAAAACCGCCGTCAGTTCTGTTAGCGGCTTTAATGCCACCGCCATGCTTCTTGACGGCCGCGTGCGCTATAGCAAGGCCGATACCGTAACCACCGCTGGCCCGATTACGCGCATAATCGCCGCGCACAAAGGGTTTGAAAATTTCCTTAATTTGCCCTTCCGGAACGCCTGGACCATGATCTTCAACGGACACCACAAGCTGGTGTTCGCTAGCGAGCGTTACGCATACTGTCACCGTTGTACCGCTAGGCGTATGCCTGAGCGCATTGCGCACAACATTTTCGAAAACGCTCTGCAAGAGCGCCCGATCACCACGCACTGTCGCATTCGCGCGGCCATCGAAAACGACTGATTTCGCCTTATCTGCGCCTTCGAAATTCGCATCGTCGACGACCGTGCGAACCACCTCATCGATCGACACGACCTCTTGATTCACGTCCGTCAACCCAGACTCCAAACGTGATACCGACAATAATTGCCGGATTAATTCTTCGAGCGCTAGCGCTTCACTTTGGATCCGCTCGAGCTCGTTCGAGACTGCATCTCCGAGACGGCGCTTGGCCAGGCCTAGTGCGATCTGCAATCGGGCAAGCGGTGAGCGTAATTCATGTGAGACATCTCTAATCAATTGCTGTTGTGCGGTATCTAGGCGCTCTAGCTGTTCGGCCATCCGGTCGAAATCGCGACCTAAATCTCCTAGCTCGTCACGACGCCCGCGCATGTCGACTCTGACCCGATAGTTTCCGGCCGCAATTTCTGCCGTCGCCGCCTGCAGTTTTCGGATGGGTGTTGCCAAGTAACGGGCGAGGAT
>JBLFWZ010000187.1:0-9383 GCA_047611905.1 Gammaproteobacteria bacterium
ACTCCTTATCGCGCTCCTAGCGGACGGACATCTACTCGTGGAAGGTCCTCCAGGGTTGGCGAAAACTCGAGCCATTAAGGTCCTTGGCGACGGCATAGAGTGTGATTTTCACCGTGTCCAGTTTACCCCAGACTTGCTACCAGCCGATCTCACGGGCACGGAAGTCTATCGTCCGCAAGATGGATCGTTCAAATTTCAGCAAGGCCCGCTGTTCCATAACCTGGTTCTTGCCGATGAAATAAACCGCGCGCCAGCGAAAGTGCAATCCGCACTACTCGAGGCAATGGCCGAACGGCAGATCACGATCGGGCGGGAAACCTACCCCTTGCCAGATCTGTTTTTGGTGATGGCAACGCAAAACCCACTGGAACAAGAAGGCACCTACCCGCTTCCCGAAGCTCAGTTAGACCGATTTTTAATGCACGTGGTGATCACTTATCCGACAGAAACGGAAGAAAAGGCCATCCTACACTTAGCCCGTGATGAAGCTCGCACCGTTGCCAGTGCAAGTACCGGTGCGACCCACATCATCGGCGAGCAGGACGTTTTCGATGCGCGTAGCGCGGTGCTCGATCTCTACCTCAGCGACGACCTCGAGAAATACTTACTCGAAATAGTTTTAGCCACACGCAATCCCGCCGCTTATGGCGAGGATTTGGCCCAATGGATCGAATACGGAGCAAGTCCTCGTGCAACCATCGCGCTCGATCGCTGTGCGCGTGCGCATGCCTGGTTAGATGGCCGCGACTATGTCGGACCGGACGATATTCAAGCGATTGCGCCGGACGTGCTTCGGCATCGAATCATCTTGAATTACGAAGCCGCCGCCGATGGCATTACGGCCGACCGATTCATCGACGAGCTGATTTCGCGAATTGCGGTTCCTTAGTCAAAGATTCTCGTTAACATCGCAGTGAGCGCGCGACTTCAATCTTCGGACCCTACGGACACGGTGGCGGGAAACCGCCAAAGAGTAGAACCGCAGCTGCGCGACCTTATGTCGCTGTACCGACCTGCAAGCTTATTACCGTCGTGGGCCCGCTCCATTCGTGCGAATCAATCCGGCGGTTACTTGTCGGCCATGAAGGGCCGCGGAATGGAATACGACGAATCGAGGCCGTATCAGCCGGGCGACGATATTCGTCGACTCGATTGGCGGGTCACTGCTAGAACCGGCAAGCCGCATACCAAAGTATTTCGCGAAGAGCGCGAGCGACCGGTGCATATCTGCTGCGACTTCTCGCCGTCGATGCTGTTCGCGACACAAGGTGTGTTCAAAAGCGTCATAGCTGCGCGCGCCGCGGCACTAATCGCGTGGAAGGCCCAACAGTCCGGGGATAGGGTCGGCGGACTCGTGTTTGATGCTGACGCGCACCACGAGCTACCACCGGAACGCGGCAAACCTGGCGTGATCCGCTTATTAAAGAACCTCGTAGACGCGGCAGCCCTACCGGAAAATTTCGATCAACAAGCCAATACTGGAGGCTTATCGAAAGCCATCGCGCGACTAAAACGCATCGCCAAACCCGGCAGTTTGATCTTTATCTTGAGCGACTTCCGCGAGTTCGACAGCACCTGTGAATCGGATCTCGTGCATATTTCTCGCCACAACGATCTGACCTGTCTGTTTGTTTACGACCCGTTCGAAGCGGCGCTGCCGTCCGCCAGCTCGAAGGGTCGCGTCACCAACGGTCAAACCGATATCGAAATTGCGTTCAGCGATTTGGATTCGACGCAGCGCTACGCCGAAAATTTCACTGCGCGCAACGAACAAATAGTGAAACTTTGCCGGGATAACCGCATCTTATTTGGTCAGCTGGCAACGAATGATGAGCCGTTGCCCATCTTGCAACGAGTCTTAGGCTTGTATTGATGACACAACTCGAACGATCACCAACATGGCACGTTAGACACGAAATGAGTGCGCAGTAGTCACATGGAACCGACCGATATTCCGCTACGCGACATTCACATTCCTGATCCAATTTCTTGGTGGCCGCTGGCCTCGGGTTGGTGGGCGCTTGTTGGCCTGTTGTTGCTGGCAATTGTGATTGGAATTGCGTTGCGCATTTGGCTTCAGCGCCATCGTGTGCGCCGGGCTGCGGTACGCGAATTCGTCGCCATCGAGCAGCGCTATAGAGAGCATAGAGATGCGCATCTTTTGGCCCGCGAACTGTCACAACTAATGCGTCGCGCCGCCCTCGGCTATGGGCCTCAACATCATTCGGCAGCCTTAGTCGGTGCCGCCTGGCATGCGCACCTCGATACGCTAAATGCGACGGCTAAGCTTGATGACTCAGCTAAAGCCACATTGGGCAAAGCCCCCTATCGCGCAAACGAATCCTTCGATAGCGAAGCCCTGCTAGCGGCATTGCGTTTATGGGTAACGGGATTACACAAACCCGAATCAATCGCGCCATGATCGAGATCGCTTGGCCTTGGGTACTACTCGCTCTGCCGCTGCCGTGGATCTATCGGCGCTTGTTGCCGAGCACGAAAGCGACTGCCAGCGCGGCCTTGCGGGTGCCTTCGCTGAATGATTTTTCGGTCGTTAGCACGCCCTCCAGCGCTGTCCCCACTTCGCGCTCGATCTATTGGCTGGCTTTGCTCGCCTGGGTACTGTTGCTCGTTGCGGCGACGCGCCCCTTGTGGCTGGGTGAAGCAATCGAAGTACCCGTCAACGGACGCGACCTCATGCTGGCCGTTGATCTATCGAAAAGCATGCAAGAAGTCGACTTCGTCGTCGATGGAAAACGGGTCGATCGACTGCAAGCAACGAAGAAGGTCGTTGGTGAGTTTATCGAGCGCCGGGTTGGCGATCGACTGGGTCTCGTACTGTTTGGAACGCAAGCGTATCTACACGTACCGCTAACGTTCGACCGTAAAACTGTTAAGCAGCTTCTCGATGAAAGTGTCATTGGCTTGGCCGGCCCGAGCACCGCAATCGGCGATGCGATTGGCCTGTCTGTTAAGCGCTTACGAGATAATGAATCGCCCCAGAAGGTATTGATATTGGTTACCGATGGAGCAAATACGGCCGGCGTGATCGAACCGCAGCGCGCCGCAGAACTCGCCGCCGAGGCCGGCTTAACGATTCACACCATTGGCATCGGAGCTGACGAAATAATGGTGCGCCGATTGTTCGGTAGTTTTCGCTTTAATCCGTCCAAAGATCTTGATGAAAAAACCTTACGCGCCGTTGCCCAGAGTACCGGCGGACAGTATTTTCGCGCCCGCGATGCAACAGAACTTGAGTCCATTTACGCCGAGATCGATAAATTGGAACCCGTAGAACAAAGCGGCGAACATTTTCGTCCCGAAACCTCCCTGTACCCCTGGCCTTTAGCTGCAGCCTTATTGTTCAGCGCTATCGCTATGGTTTTGCTGACGCGCCGTTAATCTCATGGACAGTACAATTACAGAATTTCACTTCTTACGCCCCGGGTGGTTTGCGTTGCTTATTCCACTCGCATTTCTTATCTGGCGATTAATCCGGCGGCGCGACGCAGTCGGCGTATGGCAGTCTATTTGCGACGAGGCGCTGTTGCCGTTCTTACTGGTGCAACGCAATGCGAGCCGCAATTCGTTAAACGCCGGGCTCGTCTTGTTCGGTGGTTTGCTGGCGATTACAGCGCTGGCCGGCCCAACCTGGGAGCGCTTACCGAGTCCTGTGTTTAGAGATGAATCGGCTCTCGTATTGCTGTTGGACTTATCACGTTCCATGGATGCAACGGACGTTAGTCCGAGTCGCTTGGAACGCGCGAAGTTTAAAATCACGGATATCTTGCGACAAAGACGCGAAGGTCAAACCGCACTGATCGTCTACGCAGCGGAGCCTTACGTGGTGACCCCGCTAACCAACGATGTTGCCACCATCGAATCGCAGTTACCGGCCTTGCGTACGAATATTATGCCCAGCCAAGGCAGTTCAACGTCGCTTGCGATCGAAAAAGGTATCGACTTACTCAATCAAGGCGGCGTGCGGGGCGGCGACATTTTGCTGATCAGCGACGGCCTGCCACTTGCCGAAGTGCAACGCGCAACCGAGCTCATCGAGAACGCAGGTATTCGCCTATCGATACTCGGCGTTGGCACACCCGAGGGTGCACCGATCCCAGATTCGAACGGCGGCTTTATTAAGGACGCCGGCGGCAATATCGTCGTCGAACCATTGAAACCGCACACCATGCGCGAACTTGTGAATCACGGTAGCGGTCTTTACCAAACGATACGAGTCGACGATAACGACGTTTCAATAATTCTCAACAGCATCGAGGACGGCTTGGATAATCGCAACGCAGCTTCAACCGATCGGTTCGCCAATCGATGGCGCGAATTAGGACCCTGGTTATTGGCACTCCTGATTCCATTGGCACCGTTTGCATTCCGCCGTGGAATTCTCGGCGTTATGTTGTGCGTAGGCATTGTCGTCGGGTCTTATACCCCAGCCGCAAGCGCCGGTTGGTGGGCCACAGCCGATCAGGAAGCGGCAGAAAAATTCAACCAAAACGATTTCGCTAGTGCCGCAGAAACCTTCGAAGATCCGGCCTGGGGTGCGGCAGCTAATTACCGCGCCGGACGCTACGCCGAGGCCGCAGAGCAGCTTGCCGACGCGCCTAACCCAGAGGCGCGTTACAACCTGGGAAATTCTTTCGCGCGACTCGGTCGCTATGAAGAGGCGCTTGCGGCTTACGACATGACATTGGCCGCAAATGCCGATCATGAAGATGCGAAGCACAATAAAAAACTCATCGAGGACCTTCTGAAAGAGCAACAAGAACAGACGCAAGAAAATCAGCCCGACGGGCCCCAGAATGAAGAACCTAACGACCAGGATGCCGGCGCCAACGGTGAGCAACAGAATGCCGAATCCGACGGCAAGCCGAGCGATAACAATTCGCAAAACTCGGCGGAATCTTCCGAGACTCCCGAAGAGCCCAGCGAATCGACAAGCTCGGCAGAACAAGAAACCGACGGGCAGAAACAAATAGACCAGCCGGACCAGCCGACCGATGAGCCGCAAGCTGAGGCGCAACCCCAAGAGCTCGCCGAATCACAAGCGAATTCAGAAATGGAAAATGAGCAAGCAACTGAACAATGGCTGCGCCAGATACCGGACGATCCTGGCGGATTACTAAGACGTAAATTCGAATACGAATTCCAGAAGAAATATGGCGCGCAGGCGAGAAGACCTAAAGCATGGTAAACAAATTTAGCATTTTCCTGATTCTCGCGGTGTTGATTCCGCGCGCCTTCGCAATCGAGGTGCGGTTGGCCGTCGAGCCGCCGGTCGCAATCGCAAACGAATCGTTTCGCCTGATATTTAAGGCCGACGGTTCCGTCGACGCCGAACCCTCCTTTAACGAGCTCAACGGTGTGCTCGATATCTTGGGTCGTAACCGCCAGACATCGATTCAGTGGATCAACGGGAAAAACACCCAGAGCACGACCTGGGTGCTCGATGTAATCGCCTTGAACACCGGGCCAGTAGCAATCCCTTCAGTTGCATTTGGTAGCGATCGCAGCGCGGCGCACACTATCGAAGTTGCTCCAAGTGGCGGCGGCCCAGTCGCAGGCACCGACACCACTTTGATACTCGAAGCCGAAGTCGACAACGAAAATCCGTATGTTCAGCAGCAGATTATCTTCACTGCCCGCTTACTTAGAAGAATAGAACTCAACGACGCTCAAATGACTGAGCCAAGCACCGAATCTGACGCGATTATTAAGCGTCTGGGTACGGACGCAACCTACAATACGATGCGCGACGGAAAACGCTACGAAGTGTTCGAGCGACGTTACGCTATTTTCCCGCAAACCAGCGGCGCCGTACGAATTGCACCGCTCACTCTCACCACGCAGATAGTGCAGTCACGCGGTGCAATCTTTTCGCCTTTTCGCCAACAAGTAAAAACGCGTCGAATCGAATCCAACGGACTCGTTATCGATGTAAAACCCATACCAAGTTCCTACACGGCTACGACCTGGTTGCCCGCTCGTAGCGTGCGCTTGCGCGACGAATGGGTCCCAGACACTAACGACGTCAGCTCCGGTGAACCGCTGACGCGAACGGTGTTTTTATGGGCCGATGGACTGAACGCCGGCCAACTTCCGGAGTTGGTTATCGATTTACCCGCTGGCTTGAAGAGCTATCCGGATCAACCTCAAACCAACGAGCAAGAAAGCGCCACAGGATTTAGCGCGCTACGCCAACAGAACTTTGCGATGATCCCAAACGTATCTGGCGACTTAATTTTTCCTGCCGTGTCGGTGACCTGGTGGAACGTCGAGAGCGACAAAATGGAAGTCGCGCAACTACCAGGACGTCGATTCTTGGTCGCGGGTCTCGCCAACGACACCACAATCACGAGCAACACCGCGCTATCAGAGGTTCCGAACAGTGTGGCGCCGACGGCCGATTCCGATAACGCCACGGCCGATGCAATCGCAGGAGAATACAAACAATCGTTCTCAAATAGATATTTTATCCCCGCCATTATCTGTCTAATTGGTTGGGTTCTTACGGCCCTGGCGTGGTGGATAAGCGTCCAGCAAAGCAGAAAAACCCGCGACAGCAAGCCATCCGCGCAAGACACCCCGCCGAATCTTGCGCGCGCCCGCCGCGACGTCGTTGGCGCTTGCAAGGCGAATGATCTAGTCGGTGCTAAACGCACACTCATTGCTTGGAGTCGCATTGAATTTGACGAGCCCGCAATCAATTCGCTTGGCGAGGTGGCCAAAAATGCACCGGATCCGCTAAATCTAGAAATCCGTTTGCTCGACCGACACCTGTACGGCAATGACAGTGGCGAGTGGGATCCTTTTGCCCTTCAGGAAGCGTTCAAGCGTGCCGATAGTTTGAATGTTGGACACGACCAATTGAAACAGAATGTTAACGCCTTGCCTGATCTCCACAGGCTTGCGCCGCGCTAACGTGCGACCCGTCACAAATCGCTGGTAAACCAGGATTTACCGGCTATGTCGTGTTGCTTAAGCCGAACCCAAATGACTAGACTCCTAGCTAGCGCGGTATACATATACTTATAAGCCCGAGCCGCGCAGGAGGTCCGAAACTGTGTCCAAAAGTTCGGCGACCGTTTTAGCGGTAGACGACAACGCGACTATTCGAAAAGCAATTTCGATGCGACTCAGGTCGAAAGGTTACGAAGTCGTCACCGCTCCCGACGGCCAACAAGCACTCGATTTAGTCGCCCGTCAATCATTCGATCTGGTCTTGCTTGATCTGCAAATGCCTGGCATGCGCGGTGACGAAGTCCTAGAAAAAATTCGATTGCGATTCGATCAATCTCAACTACCCGTGATTATGCTCGCCGCCAGCGGCGACAAGCACGATATCGCTCGCACCTTAAGACTCGGCGCAAACGATTACGTTACTAACCCGGGCGAGCTGCCCATATTACTCGCCCGAATAAAAACCCAGCTGTCACTAAAGCAAACGGCTGCGAAGTTGCGCGAAGCAGAATTTTCTGCCTCCTTCACGAACCGTAACGTCAAAGATTTAGAAGCCACCGTCGATCAATTCGCGCGTGACCGAGTCCATGAGGAAGCGGTTAGCAAATTTGATAGCACGGACGAATTTCGCTATCACGTTATTTACGATAACACTCCGATGACTTGCTTCACCTTGAATTGCGAAGGTGAAATCCTTTTCGCGAATCGATTTGGACTGCAGTTTTTAGGATTTCAACGCGACGAAGTTACCGGGTTGTCGATATTTGAGCTCTATGCACCTGACGATAGAGCGATAGCAGCCGAACATTTGGCTAGCGTATCTAACTCCGAAGGACGCTTACATCGCTGGGACATTCGCCGGCAAAAGAAGAACGGCAATATTTTTTGGGTGCGGGAAACTGCGCGCGCGATCGGTCGCGGTCAGGACAGTATGATACTGATGACCTGCGAAGACATTGACGATACCTACAGTCTCACCGCAAAGCTTTCCTACCAAGCCTCCCATGACGAATTGACTGGTTTGTCGAATAGGAAATCTTTGGAAGAGCGGCTAACTGCGGTTTTAGAGAGCGCACATTCTGAACACACCGAACACAGTCTTGCCATAATCGACATTGATCAGTTCAAGATCATTAACGACACCTGTGGCCACACTGCGGGTGACGAACTCCTGCGCCAAGTTGCCCGATTACTAAAATCGATCGTGCGAAAACGCGACACCTTGGCGCGACTCGGTGCGGACGAATTTGCCCTGCTAATCGAGGATTGTTCCATGGCCCAGTCGCATAGCGGTGTCGAAGCGCTACGCCAAAGCATTGACTCATTCAAATTCGTTTGGGAAAAACGGACCTATAAAGTTTCCGCAAGCGTTGGCTTGGTGTCCGTTAACGATCAGTGCGAGGACTCTAACTCTGCGCTCAGCATGGCCGGCACGGCGTGCTTTGCGGCGAAGGATTCGGGACGAAACCGAATCCACAGTTATCAGAAAGACGACCTTGCCGTGACCCGACGGCGCGGTGAAATGCGCTGGGCGACCCGCATAAATGATGCATTATCCGACGAGCGATTCGAGCTTAACTTTCAACGCATTACGTCCATTAACAGTGAGTTCAATTGCGGCGACCATTACGAATTGCTAATTCGCATGCGTGACGAACTGGGTAATATTGTGATGCCCTCGGAATTTCTTCCCGCCGCAGAACGTTACAATCTTTCGGACAAAGTCGACCGTTGGGTGATTGGTCATGCGCTAGATTGGTTACGCGATCACCCCGTGTTCGTTGACCAGCTGCACCTATGTGGGATCAACCTGTCCGGCCAATCGATGGGTGACGAAGGAATCCTGCGATTCATACTGAACCAGCTTGATGAGGGTAGCATCCCTGCCGAGAAGCTCTGTTTTGAAGTAACGGAAACCGCAGCAATTTCCGATCTCGCCCAGGCTACAAATTTTATTACCTTGCTAAAAGATCGCGGATGCATGTTTGCGCTTGACGACTTCGGTAGCGGCTTCTCGTCTTTTTCCTACCTAAAGAAACTCCCGGTAGATTTCTTAAAAATCGACGGCAGCTTTGTTCGTGATATTTGCACCAACTCGATCGATCTCGCGATGGTGCGGTCGATTAACGATATTGGTCACGTGATGGGCAAAAAGACCATTGCAGAATTCGTCGAAGATCGCGGCGTGCTGGACGTGCTACGCGGAATTGGCGTCGATTACGCCCAGGGCTTCGAGATTGGTCGACCAACGCCGATCACTCAGTTTTTCTCTATTGTGTGAGCTGCCTATGCACAACGCGTCTGTGACGATCGTGTCACGACGGATCGCGCGGCCCGGCGGAATTTTAGGCCAGGTCGGCCGGTTGGTCGATATCTAAGACAACCCCCCTATCCTCGGTATCGAGAAAAGT
>JBLFWZ010000188.1:0-9363 GCA_047611905.1 Gammaproteobacteria bacterium
GGATGAAGTAAGCGCAGTAGTGGACGTACTACAAACCCCAGCCTTCCTCTGTCGCCAGACCAACTTCATCCAGAATGTCGCGCGCCAAGGACTTCCGGTGAATATCAAGAAAGGACAATTTCTGGCCCCAGGTGACATGGAACATGTGGTGGCAAAAGCTCGCGCGACAGGCAATAACGCCATCATGGTCTGTGAACGTGGCGCGAGTTTCGGCTACAACTATCTTGTATCCGATATGCGCGCGCTGGTCGTTATGCGAGCAACAGGCGCACCTGTCGTGTTTGATGCAACCCATTCTGTGCAAATGCCAGGGGGACAGGGGAGTGCCTCTGGGGGGCAACGCGAATTCGTGCCGACATTGGCTCGCGCCGCTACGGCAGCCGGGATTTCCGGTTTGTTTATGGAAACCCACCCAGATCCAGACCAGGCATTGAGCGACGGGCCTAATTGCCTTGCTCTAGCCGATATGCCGAGACTTTTAGAAACATTGAAGGTGATCGATGACGCGGTAAAAGCCTCGCCATTCATGTAGGTTTCATGGTCCGACATGGATTCGCGGCCCACGAAAAATCTTTCACAACTGTCTAAGAGGTAAACAAGATCGATGTCGGCGATAGCAAAAATCACTGCGCTTGAAGTTATTGATTCGCGTGGCAACCCAACCGTACGCGCAGAAATCACCACCGCTACGGGCTTTAAAGCCGCCGCCATGGTTCCGTCCGGGGCCTCAACGGGTGAACGAGAAGCGCTCGAACTGCGCGATCACGATGCAGCACGTTTTGGTGGCAAGGGCGTACTGCAAGCAGTCGCCAATATAAACGGTGAAATTGCACAAGCGCTAAATGGTTTCGCCGTTGATGACCAGCCCGGCTTAGACCAGCTCATGATCGACCTTGACGGCTTGCCGAATAAGGGTCGGCTTGGCGCGAACGCGATGCTCGCTGTATCGATGGCTGCCGCGCGCGCCGCGGCACTCGAAAAAGGCATCCCGCTGTACGCCTATTTAAATCCTGGGCAGGATTACCAAATGCCGGTGCCGATGATGAATATCATCAATGGTGGCGCACACGCGAGCAACAACGTCGATTTCCAGGAATTCATGGTACTGCCCGTTGGCGCATCGAGCTTCAGCGAAGCTATTCGTTACGGCACCGAGGTATTTCACGCGTTGAAATCCATATTGTCGACGCACGGAAGCTCAACAGCGGTAGGCGACGAAGGTGGCTTCGCGCCCGATTTACCGTCAAATCAAGCCGCATTAGATTTGATTGTTAGTGCTATCGAGACGACTGGTTTGCGCCTTGGCGACGACATGGCCCTCGGACTCGATGTTGCGAGTTCGGAATTCTATGTCGACGAAAAGTACCGTCTCGACGGTGAAAACCGAACACTAACGAGCACTGAATTTGTGGACCTGCTGGCAACTTGGGCTCGTGATTATCCGATTGTCTCGATAGAAGACGGCATGGATCAAAACGATTGGGGCGGTTGGCGCGAGTTGACGGTCGCTCTCGGTGAGCGAGTCCAGCTCGTCGGCGACGACTTGTTCGTAACCGACACGGCGACTTTGCAGCGCGGTATCGATGAAAAAATCGCTAACTCGATTTTGATCAAAGTTAATCAAATCGGAACGTTGACGGAAACTTTCAATGCGATAAAGCTCGCCAAATCAGCAAACTACACCGCCGTTGTTTCACATCGCTCTGGCGAGACCGAAGATACGACGATTGCGGATATCGCAGTGGCGTTTGCGACCGGCCAGATTAAAACAGGTTCGATGTCACGTTCCGATCGGATCGCCAAATACAACCGCTTGCTAGTGATTGAAGACGAGCTAGGAAGCCGCGCTGTGTATCCTGGCAAAAACGCGCTGTACAACATCAAACAACGGTGATGAGTGAGTGCGCGCCGTCGTAGTCGTGCTTTTCTTGTTACTCGCCTACCTCCAGTTCACCTTATGGTTCGGGAAAGGCGGCATTCGCGACGAACGTCTACTCGAGCGTACCGTCAGTGAGCTGCAGGGAGAAATCCTGGCATTGAAGGACCGCAACCAAACTTTGGCAGCCGAAGTCCTTGATCTCAAGCAAGGCATGGAAGCTATCGAAGAGCTTGCGCGGACCGAGATGGGCATGGTGAAGGAGGGCGAACTGTTCTTCCAAATTGTAAAGCCGTCCGGTGATAGTGGGCCTAAGGAATCGACGACGCATGAGTAAGTCCGCCGTTTGGGCCGTGGTTCCTGCCGCCGGTAAAGGGTCGCGAATGGGTAGCGATATCCCGAAACAATATTTGAGCCTAGCTGGCAAACCAGTTCTGGAACATACGCTCGGTGTCTTAACCGGGCATCCCCGCATTGGCGCCGTGGTGTTGGTAGTTTCAGGTGACGACTCACGATGGCCCGCCATAACCGCACAATTCGATCACCGCCTTATTGTTGTAACCGGTGGCTCCGAGCGTTGCCATTCTGTTCTGGCAGGTCTGCAGTGCTTGCGCGATCGCGCCGACGACCGAGATTGGGTTTTGGTTCACGACGCCGCTCGTCCCTGTTTGCGCAGCGAAGATATCGATCACATGTTGAACAATCTAAGCGATAGCGAATGCGGCGGGATCCTCGCCGCACCGGTGCGAGACACATTGAAACGGTGCACTACGAATGGCGAAATCGAGCAAACCGTGGATCGAACGCGTTTGTGGCACGCCCTGACGCCGCAGATGTTTCGTTTAGGCGGCCTGTGCACAGCGATTCAAACAGCGTTAGAGAACGGTCTCGTCGTAACGGATGAAGCGCAAGCAATCGAAGCGGCTGGCGGTCGTCCAACGATTGTCGAGGGTCACGCGGATAATATTAAGATAACGCACCCGGAAGATCTCGCGTTGGCCGAGATGTATTTGCAGATTCAAGGTCGGAGTTAAGCAACATGCGAATTGGGCAAGGTTACGATGCACACCGATTCCAATCAGGAACAGCCGTGATACTGGGTGGGGTTACGATTCCATTCGACAAAAGTCTTGCGGCGCATTCAGACGGCGATGTCTTGTTGCACGCGATCTGCGATGCCGTATTGGGCGCCGCGGCACTCGGCGACATTGGCCGTCATTTCCCGGACACGAGCGCCGACTTTAAAGGCGCCGACAGTCGCGGGTTGCTACGCGAGGTCGTGCGGATGGTGCTTGATCTGGGTTTGCGAATTGAAAATATCGACGCGACGGTGATTGCCGAGCGTCCAAAAATTAGTACTTTCGTGGAGACAATGCGCGGCAATATTGCTGAGGATCTTGGAATACCCATTGATCGAGTAAATGTCAAAGGAACGACGACGGAGAAGATGGGTTTTACTGGACGCGGAGAGGGTATCGCAGCGACCGCGGTGGCACTGCTTAGCTAACGAGTTTTCAGTAATACGTACAGCGCACCCGAGCCACCGTCAACCGGACGACTGGTAGCGAATGCCAGTACCCCATCCCATTTTGAAAGCCACGCCGCGACGTTCGGTTTCAGCACCGGATTTCGTCCTGGTGATCGGTGTCCTTTGCCGTGAATGACACGAACGCACGTAATTCCTTTTGTTTGGCAGCGGTGGATAAATCCTGCAAGCTCCTCACGTGCCTCGGCGAGCGCCATGCCGTGAAGGTCCAGTTCCGCCTGGACCGCAATTTGGCCGCGACGTAATCGGCGTACCACGGAGCGTGATACTTCAGGCCGCTGAAAATACGCTTCGTCTCCACGTTCGAGTTCGGCGAAATCGAAATGCCCACTCGCCATTTCGATAAGCGCATCTTCGGAATCGCGTCGCGATTGAATCGCTTGCGGTGGTGGTGGTTTTTTACGCGGCGCCTGTTTTTCCGTGTCCAATATACGAACGTCTTTCATCGCGGTGCGGAATAGACTTACGTCGTCGCTTGCTTCGTCCTTATCTTTTGTCATCGGCTTCATCCAGCCTTAGTGATCCGACCGCCGTGCGGGTTGTAGTTGACGCTTAACCCATCAAATACTTGGTGCACGAAACAACCGACGCATACGGCGCGCTAAGCGCCGCCATAAAAGACGCGTGCACTTGTTGAGCAGGAATTGTTTGCTTATTAAATACTAAGTCACGTGTCGCGCAAGCATCGTGCACAACGGTACATCGAAAGCCTAGATCGAAGGCGGCTCGGGTCGTCGCGTCAATACACATATGGCTCATAGCCCCGACGATAACAAGGTGCTCGATACCCTTAGCTCTTAATTGTTCTTCGAGATCGGTGCCGCGGAATGCGTTCGGAAAATTCTTCTGGATGACGACCTCACTCGCGTTCGGTTTTGTTGCTTCATGGTGCTCGACACCGTGGGTATTCGGCACGAAAAAAAGCGCGTCAGGTTTCACCGCAAGGTGCTGTATATGGAACAATGGAGCGCGATGTTTCCGAAACGAACCGAGAACCATCCGCGCGAGGTCACAAGCCATAGCCATGCCAGTCAACTCCATAGTGCCGCCTGCGAAGTAATCGTTTTGGATATCGACCAAAATCAACGCATCACTCATTGCCATTGTCCTCCAAAATCAGGATGTTTCAGTTTCGCGAACCGGTTGTTCGAACGGCTCGCCGAATCGACTAACAATCCGCTTCGCTACGGCGCGTTCCCATCAACCCAACCATTGTCGGGCGTTGCGAAACAATTTCATCCAAGGTCCATCATCGCCTCGCCACCCGGCTTCAAGCCAAGAGTACTGCGTGCTCAAGAAGACTCGTTCCGGATGCGGCATCATTATCGTGACTCTACCATCATCGCTGGTAAGTCCTGTTACACCGCCCGCCGAACCGTTCGGATTGTAGGGATATTGGCTAGTCGGCGAACCCTGGTTGTCGACGAATCGAAGCGCAGTGCGCAACGGTCGCTCGTGGGTAATTCGACCTTCGCCGTGGGCGACAACGATAGGCGCTCGGCAGCCCGCCATATCACGAAAAAGTACTGATGGAGATTCTACAACCTCGACCATGACGAGTCGCGCTTCGAATTGCTCAGACAAATTTCGCTCGAACACAGGCCAACAGTCGGCACCCGGAATAAGTTCGTGTAGGTGAGACAGCATTTGACATCCGTTGCACACGCCAAGCGTAAAAGTCGATCGTCGCGCAAAAAAATCTGCGAACGTCTGGCGCGCACGATCGTTGAGCAGTATTGATTTCGCCCAGCCACCGCCCGCGCCCAACACATCGCCGTAGGAAAACCCGCCGCATGCAACAAGCCCGTTAAAACCCTCCAAGGTCCTATCACGATCGATTATGTCTGACATATGTACGTCGACGGACTCGAATCCGGCGCGATCGAACGCCGCCGCCATTTCGACATGCCCGTTGACACCTTGTTCACGGAGAATCGCGATCTTTGGTCGCGATCCAACCACAGCCGGAGAGTTGCCAGTCGATAGAAAGTGGAAGTTTCCCTCTACGTGTAGGCCCGGATCACTAGCATCAAGGATCGAGGTAAGTTCTTGCGACGCGCAGTTTGGATTATCTCGAACGTGCTGCATTTGTGATGACGTTGCCGACCACACTGCGAGTAATTCAAATAGCGGCGCGTCGACTACCAATTCATCGTTGTGTCGCACTTTGATTTGTCGATCGGTGCTCGGATATCCTAGAACGTGGACTGCGGAGTTGAGGTGCTCAGAACGTTGGAAGTAATCGGTGACAGCGGCTAGGTCTTTAGTTCTGATTTGCACGACAGCGCCTAACTCTTCGCAAAACAAGATGTCTAGCAGGGGGCCGCCGAGCGGCGAAACGTCGACTTCGAAACCGCAGCGCGCCGCGAAAGCCATCTCACAGAGGCTCGTTACAAGGCCACCATCGGAACGATCATGATAGGCCAAAAGATAACTGTCTTCGTTGAGGAGTTGGATGGTAGTGAAAAAATCGCGCATCGTCTGCGGGCTGTCGAAGTCCGGAACCGTTGTGCCTAAGGCGCCGTAGCATTGAGCAAGTATGGAACCGCCGGTTCGTTGTGCGCCGTCCGCTAAATCGATGAACAGCAGGCAAGTGGGCTCGTCAACGAATTTCAGTTCCGGCGTCAGGGTTTGCCTAATATCGACTACAGGCGCGAATGCCGAAATGATTAAGGATACCGGTGAAGTAACGCTGATCTCGGTACTTGAAATCGGATCGGTCCATCGTGATTTCATCGACATCGAATCTTTGCCCACCGGGATAACAATTTCGAGCTCTGGGCATAATTCATACGCGACTGCCCGTACGGTATCGAACAAACGGACGTCTTCGCCGGGGTGACCCGCAGCCGCCATCCAATTCGCCGACAGCACAACGTCACTTAGTTGCATGATGCGCGCCGCAGCAAGATTGGTCAGCGCTTCACCGACGGCGAGCCGTCCGGATGCCGGTGCGTTCAATAGAGCAACGGGGCTGCGTTCCCCGAGTGCCATTGCTTCGCCGGTTAGGCTAGCAAAACCGCTGGCGGTAACGGCGCAGTCCGCAACGGGCGTTTGCCACGGGCCGACCATTTGATCTCGCGCCGACAATCCGCCGACGTTGCGATCCGCGATGGTGATCAAAAACCGTTTGTCTGCGACGCTTGCATGACTAAGCACGCGCGCTAACGCATCGCGGATTTCGATCTCGCGCGGATCAAATTTACTCTCGCTCGGGTGTTGCGATTGGACTTCGCGGAACATCTTCGGTGGTTTGCCGAAAATTACATCCATCGGCAAATCAATCACTGCAAGGTTGAACAGGCTGTCGTGAACTAGCAAGTGTTCCTCGCTCGTCGCCTCGCCGACCACGGCGAGCGGGCACCGTTCGCGGGCGCACAGTCGTTCAAAATCTGGGATGCGACTTTCGGCGATCGCAATGACGTAACGTTCTTGCGCTTCGTTGCACCAGATGGCTAGCGGCGACATTGAGGGATCTGCACTGGGAATCGCACGCAATTCAATGCGCCCGCCGCGCCCGCGGTCGTGCAAAATCTCGGGTATCGCGTTTGATAGTCCGCCCGCGCCAACATCGTGAATCGAAAGAATGGGGTTGGACTCACCTAGCGCCCAGCAGCTGTTGATCACTTCCTGGCAGCGGCGTTCCATTTCCGGGTTGTCGCGCTGCACGGATGCAAAATCGAGATCATTACTCGATGTGCCAGCGCTCATTGAGGACGCGGCGCCTCCGCCGAGGCCTATCAGCATGGCTGGACCGCCGAGCACGACGATTTTTGTCGCCGGCGGAATGTCTAATTTTTGGACGTGATCCGCGCGGATATTTCCACAGCCACCGGCCAACATGATCGGTTTGTCGTAGCCCCAAATATTGTTCGTTGCGTTGTCATGTTCGAACACGCGGAAATACCCGGCAAGCGCCGGTCGTCCGAACTCGTTGTTGAATGCCGCTGCTCCAATCGGACCTTCTAGCATTATGTCCAAAGCACTTGCCAGGCGTGGGTTCAGTGGCCGATTGGTTTCCCAGGGTCTACGGTAGCCCGGGATGCGTAAATTCGAAACAGAAAATCCCGTCAGGCCCGCTTTCGGCTTTGCGCCGCGACCGGTCGCGCCTTCGTCGCGTATCTCTCCGCCTGAGCCAGTGGCGGCCCCCGGGTAAGGTGAGATGCCCGTCGGATGATTGTGGGTCTCCACCTTCATCAGGATATGGACGTCTTCGCTAATGGTTTTGTACTCACCGGAACTCGGGTCAGCGAAAAACCGCTCCGCGTAGTATCCGGTTGTGACGGCACAATTATCGGAATAAGCCGATAGAACTTTGTTCGGCCGACACTCATGGGTATGGCGAACCATGCCGAATAAGCTGTCCGTTTGACGCACCCCGTCTAGCTGCCATTGCGCATTAAATATCTTGTGCCGGCAATGCTCGGAATTGGCTTGCGCGAACATCATCAGCTCGATGTCAGTCGGGTCGCGTTGCAACTCCACATAGCGTCCCGCGAGGTATTCAATTTCGTCCGCCGCGAGCGCCAAACCGAGTTCTACGTTAGCAGCATGTAAGGCCTCTGCGCCCTGGCTGTGCAGCTCGATAATGCCGAGTGCTTGCGCAGGCGAGCGCTGTTCTAGTGCTGTGGCCTCGTCTAAATTATCTAGCACTGTCTCCGTCATGCGATCATGGATGTACGGCGCAATTGCAACGATGTCGTTGCTCGCTAAGCCGTTAAAAACCCATTGTGTGGCGCGCTCGAGGCGTTGCAATGTCTGGAGGCCGCAATTGATCCCGATCTCAGTTGCCTTGCTCGACCACGGCGAAGAGGTACCGACACGTGGCGTTACCAGGACCGAGCTTGTTGAGCGATCGGGCGCTGTAGCTGCTGCGCCCCGAGCGCCTACGAGTGAATCAAGTTGCGCAAGTTCCGTGCGGTTAGCGGGCGAGCTAAACCATGCGAGATAAACGACCTGCGTCTCGATTGACTTTAGCGAGGGGATTTCAGAGTTCAGTTGTTCCAGCAATCTCGCTAGACGGAAGTCAGATAGAGCAGGTGCTCCGTACATTACATGCATTTTAGCGTGGCTCACTTACAGACGGTCGGCGATTCGTAATGCCGCGCGATCGCCGTTCACGGATATGCTGGATTCATTGACTTTGACAGGCGGCGAAGGCAAATGCACGTGATAGGCGAATAATTTAAAGCGACGTTATAGGAGCGCGGATAATACTTTAAAGCACTTCCATTCGCATGTATTACGCCGTCGAAATCCCCGAACTGGGGTTTTAACTATCAAGCCGCTTACGCGGAATTAGTTCAATTCCTCGACCTTAACCCAAATACCGTATGTCGATGCGTCGTGCTGCCTTGTACGGGCTAGTGTCGTGCGCCGGTGTTCACTTGAATCGTCGTTCGATCCACCAAGAGAAATCCATTCGCCAAGTTCACCACTTACCGTCGAGGAGCTATATCGAACATCAATTGCGCCACGATTATTCGGGTCCGCGTGCTCGAGTTGCGGCGCAATTTCCAAGGTCACTGTTTGTCCATTCGTGCGTGCAGTGACGTAAAACCCAGAGCTCACATCTTTATATTCAATACCTTCGCGAAGTGTTGTTCCGTAGCGATTGTGAGTCGCGCTTGCAAATGGAATCGGTAACGATTGGCCAGTCTGGATAAGCGCGGGGCGGCCCTCAAGCGCATTGACAAAATGGCTGTTGTAATTGTCGTTCGACGAACGCGTGTTGATCGAGCGATAACTCACGCCGCTACCGCGTCCGTCGCCAATGTCGATGTGTGCCCCACGTCGCAGCCCCGGTGTGCCGATTGTGGCCCGCACATCACCTGAACGAAGCCTGCCCGACAAGGCATCTTCCTGGATCGCGGAGTGGCCAGCTACGTCCTGTTTTACGGTGATGCGTAATGTTGTCGGTGGGTGATCAAAAGCCGCCAAT
>JBLFWZ010000189.1:0-9313 GCA_047611905.1 Gammaproteobacteria bacterium
CTTCGGACGCTCCCGGACGAGCGTCGTCAGCGGAGCTGTGATGGTCATCTGAAGTATTTCGTCGCCATTAAATAAAGGGTCAGTCGTCTCCGTCACCTCTGCCGAGACCGAGGTACTCAGACAGATGAACGTGACAAATATGAATATGCGGTATAGCACATGCATTTTTAGCCCTCGGAAGCTTTTTACGGAATCGATGAATTCTTCTCACTTAATGACGCTGAAATAGCCTGATCCATAAGGATGATCCTTCTACTTAGGGTATAGCAGCGTCAGTTGCAATCGGAATCCCCAGCCGTCCGGACCCGCGTCTGGCGACGTCGCCCAGTAACGTACGCCACCGGTCAATTGTGCTAACTGACCGCCCCACTGCATCATTGAACTAACCGAAAAATTTATCGGCACCGACCATTTTCGTGTCTCCCAATCGTAGGTCGACTCGGTGTTAACCGACAGCGTTTTCTTATTCTTGGTGACGTAGGCAGCAAACGGTTGGACAAACGTCGCACTGATATCTGCTCTATCGTCATCACCGGCAAACGACTCAAGATGATTTGTCAGGCCGCCGACAGTCCAGGGACCGATCTGCTTAAGTGCGACAGCGGTTGGCCCAATTGCCCACTTCTCACTGCCGAGAACTTCATCGCTGGCCGTCGGCATTAAGAGTGCCGGGCCGACACCCCAAATCCAGCCACCAGACGTCGGCGCTTTTGGAGAGAAAAAGACATTCTGCAAAATATCGCCTAGCCCAAACTCACTAACCCCCTGTGTTGGGAGATCATTTTGATCGATGATCGGAAGGATCGTTCGTGAGATGAGATTCCAGTCGTCGTTAAGGGAAATCGGAATTACCGGTTGAACGTTAATCCGAAGAATGGACCCCTGGTCGTCAGTTCCATAGTCGCTATCGTAGTTCGCCTGTATCGGCACGCTGATAAGAGCAGCCAACGGATTGGCTAGTTGTTTTGCTAACTCCGCGTCATCCTGCGCTAAAACGGGCTGGCCACACAGCATAAATGCCAGCAACGTAATTGATGTTTTATTTATCATTATTTCCTTAGTGCGCGTATGGCGCTTACCAAACATAAATATAGCTTAGAGTGAACATCTCGAAATCGCCACCGGTTTCAGTTACCACGCCGGTGCTGACGCTAGTTCGGATCGCGTGTCGGCCCTTAAATGGGTATACCAATGTCGCGCCGAATCTTGAGTTGCGCTGCAGGTTCGCCTGCACGCCTTCGCCAATACTCGTACGACCACCCGTGTAAAAATTCGCATCCAGTGAAACCCAGAAGCCGTGCCGGATGCGTTTGACCAAGTGAGCTTCGACGGACAGAACCGGGTCTTGTTTACGTGTCTCGCCAAGAAAATCATCGTTGTCACCAAAGAACCAGGCACCAAGCTCAAACTCGAGAAGCCACGTTGGATACAGAGGCCAGATCACGCCAATTGCAGGTTTGACCGACCATCGGTTCGTGCCAATATTGATAACCTTATCCGCATCGTAATCACCGCTTGGCGCCTGTATCAACACACTCGCTCCGACAATAGTCCGCGGTGTATTCCGCAAGGCCTGAAAACCCGCTACATCCATGCTCGGTGCGCCCTTGATGTTATAGGCAAGGCGCAATCTGGTGTCGCCCAGGCCCGATGTATCCCGGCGACGCAACTCACCCTCCAGCAAGCCTTGCGTTTCTCCCTGAGAGTAGGGAACGCTAAGCTGTATGGCGGCGGTTCTGCCGGCCAAATTGAACGTTCGCTGATACGACAACTGTAGGTAATCGATATCGGAATCAACACCCGTCAATGGCAAGGAGGGATCGGTCACGATGTCACCGGTCGTTTTCTGGTAAGCCACAACCAGCACGTTAGTGCCATTCGGCGTCGGCCAATGAGCGCGTGGTGCAAGCTCCTGCGCCGAAGCTATGCTAAAAAACACGACAAGCACGCAGATCAGCACAAAGAAAATAATCTGCCGTCGAAGTATTCCACCGAATGCGGCAGAAATACTGTGGTCTACAGGTCGGTACTTGAACACGCGTCAAATACGCTAACAGAAACCCCATCACATACAATTGAGACCATCATGCGACCAGTCCATTTGTCAGCAACGAGGCCGTTTCAATCGTCAGTTTATTCATTATTTTTCTCCCAATTTGGGATTCGTATGTACGCACTGTCGTTTTAGAAATCGACTTTCAAGAATAGCAATCCGCCGTCATAACGCCAGTCCAATTCGCCGTTCAGTCCAGTACTTTCTATTCCCACGTCAATCGTGACACTGTTTATTGCCACACCAATTGCCGCATGCTCAAATAGTTGGTAATCGACGCCAGCATAAAGATCGATCAACGATCCATCGAAGTCCTCATACTCAAGCGCGAAAAATTCGCCGCTCGCGCGAAACGACCACTTTTCAGAAATCTTATATTCGCCTCGCAATCCCACGACCGGCAGCGGCGCAGTAACGCTGCCGCCAGCTCTGTCTGCGATGTTCGGAGCGGAGAGGCGCGTTCCGATATCGGCAATGTAGAGACCGGCGGTCGCTCCGAGGTAACCCTTGTCGCGACGCATAAATGCGTAGGTATATGCAAGCTTGTAGATTTTCAGGTCGAAGTCGCCGCTTACGCTGGCATCAATCGGAAAAATCGTGTCGTTCCAGTCGATTTCCTTTTCGATGGTTTTAGTCGCCGTCCGCGAAAGGTCAAACGCGCTTGCGTCGATACGGTGCTTATCGTTGAAGCGGTAATAACCATCAATGCGAAACACCGTGTCTGACGTGTCTAGTCCAAGATCGCCCTCGAGATCGACAGGAGTGCCCGTTGGGTCGCCCGACACGCCTACCCTCGTTGAGCTGTTTCGATCTGTGATGAAAATACCGAGGCTCACGCTAAACTTTTCATCTTCCTCGGCAAACGCTATTGGATTAGCGAACAACGAAATAAGCGCTACTGCAAGAGTGTGTAAGGCCAGTTTTTCGGTCATCTCGATCAGCTTCCTCAAGCTATTCATTATTGCACCTCAGTGACCGCAGCTCTTGCTTCAACAAGGGCAACAGCTTCTTCTTTACTTACAATGCGCTCATCATTGCCGATTCGGCAGCTAGAGCGCCCTCCTAAATCATAACAAATTGGTGAATAGGGCTAGTAAATGATTCGCTATACTATCGACTTGTAGAAAATACGCAGAATTAATGATAACTGCATTTAAAATGTATAAAGGAGAGGAAAAGGGCGTGATTCAATATGGGGGCATACTTTTGGCGACTACACTACTTATTGGGCTAACGGGCTGTGCAAGCATTGATTTCGACTACCCAAGAACACCATCCACTGTGGCAATAAATACTGACGATACACACTACGGTGCATTGGTTGCTAAAGCGTCGGCGTCAAAGTCTCCGGGAGAATCCGGTTTCTATCCATTACATGATGGAATTGACGCGCTTACTGCGCGCCTGTTGCTCGCTGATGGAGCAGAACGTTCAATCGATACCCAGTACTACCTGATCAAAAGAGATTCAACCAGCACCGCTTTTATCGATGCACTTCTGCGAGCAGCGGATCGCGGCGTTCGCGTCCGTCTCCTGGTTGACGATGTTTTTACGGCCGGCTATGACACAGGAATGGCGGCACTTGATTCGCATCCGAATTTCGAAGTTCGAATTTTCAACCCGTTCCGCCGCGGCAGCATTGGGCGCGCCTGGAGCGGTTTGACGGATTTGGGCCGAGTTAACCGCCGTATGCATACCAAGACATTCACGGTCGACAATCAGATAACCATACTGGGCGGCCGCAACATCGCCGACGAGTATTTTGGTGCCCGCGAAGATGCGAAGTTCGGTGATCTCGATGTTGTTGGCGTTGGCGAGATTGCCAACGAAGTCTCGGCTATGTTCGATAGCTTCTGGAACCACGAAACCGCGTTACCTGTGCCTGCATTCGCAGAAATGCCGGATGACCCGGTCGCAGAGCTGGAAAAACTGCGAGGGCGTCTCGACGAGGCTCGCGAGAACATTCGGCAGACGAAATACGCAGATGCTGTGCGTGCGACGGCGCTCAAATTCCTGGATATGGAACAGGGCATGCTGGACTGGACTACATATCAACTCGTTTACGACTCACCAGATAAAGGTATCAAGTCGAAGGATGGTCCCGAGATCGCCATCACGATGCCGTTGGGGGAGGCGCTTAAATCAGCTAAAGAAGAGGTCATTATCGTCTCGCCGTACTTCGTGCCGAGAAAACTTGGCATAGAGTTCCTAAGTGACATGCAGGCTCGAGGAGTCGACGTAACAATCGTTACCAATTCACTTGCGGCCAACAATCAGCTCACCGTGCATGGCGGTTATTCGCCATCGAGAAAGCCATTGCTGAAGAACGGCGTTCGAATTTACGAGGTTCGCGCGGATGCCGATGTAGCGGGCTCACAAATTGTCGCCGCAAGTGGAGCGAAGTCGACGCTGCATACGAAGTCCTTTCTGGTCGACGGAAAAAGACTGTTTATTGGCTCATTCAATTTCGATCCACGTTCAGTCAATCTAAATACAGAGTCCGGTGTGATCATCGAATCCGAGAAAATGGGTAGTCATTTTGAGCAAGCTTTCGCAAACTCGATCGAAGCACAAACCTACGAAGTCTTTTTGAATGAAAATGGCAAGGTTCGTTGGCGTGGATTCGAAGATGGGCAGGAAGTTATTTATGAGAAAGAACCACAATCCACTTGGGGACAGAGGTTTCTCGCCGGGTTCATGCGATTCATACCCATCAGAAGTCAACTCTAGGGAAACTGAAACTGGCACATAAACAGGACCAGCCAAGGGATGACCAAAGTCGTCCGGAAAAATGACTTGACGATACGCCTCAACCGTCATCCCAGGAACTACGAGACCAGCTGATGCTTTCTGCGTGTGCACCTCGATGACTGCACCATCGTGAATTCGAATCACAGGTGGAATCGTGCGGCTAAAAGCGTTATGGATTCTTTCCGTCGACGGGATCCATGCCCTTTAAGAATTTGAACAACTCGCTATCGGTTGACAGGACGAGCGTCGTGTTCTCGGCGATGATGAATTTGTAGGCCTCCATCGTCCGAGTGAATTCGTAGAAAGCTACTGCTTCAGCATTTTGGTTGTACGCCTTCGCGTAGATTTCGGTGGCTTTCGCGTCGGCCAGGCCGCGGATTTCTTCAACCTCTCGGTACGCCTCGGACTGAATCTTATTCAAATCACGGACACGATTACCGCGAATTCTTGCCGCTTCACCGTTGCCTTCAGATAGAAACCGCTCAGCGATCTGCCGCCGTTCGCTGATCATTCGATCATAAATCTTCGGGCGAACGCTCTCGTTGTAGTTTATTCGTTTGAAGCGGATGTCGAGCAACTCGATTCCGAACACCTCGACCTTTTCCGCGGCAGCCGCAAATATTTCCTGCTCGACCAGCTTGCGCCCCTTCTGGATTGGCACCAGCGTCCCCATGTTGAGATCGCGTTCAGCATCCGTCAACAGCGTGTCACGCAATGGCACGCGATCCTTGGTAGTACGAATGATCTCGATGAGTTCATGTTTAGCAACTGCATTGCGAGTTTCGCTGCCCAGAATATCGTCAAGTCGGGACTGCGCGCTGCGCTCGTCGCGAATTCTCAGAAAGTACTGCAGAGGATCAGTAATCCGCCAACGGGCGAACAAATCAACAGATATATATAACTTGTCCTTGGTCGGCATATCGGAAGGATTGCCGTCCCACTCCAGAACTCTTTTTTCGATCGGGTTGATCTGCTGGATAAAGGGAATCTTGAATTTCAGACCCGCGGTCGTCACCGGCTCACCGACCGGCTTGCCGAACTGGGTGATGATCATCTGCTCGACTTCACTGACCGTGTAGACGGAACTGATTAGGACAAAGGCGGAAGCAGCTACTAGTGCCAGCAGAGGGGCTAATTTATTCATGGTCGTTCACCGTTTGCAGCATCGATATTCATCAGCGGCAAGATGTTATGCGTCTGATTGTCGACGATTATTTTTGAGCGGATGCCCGGCAGCACAGCCTGCAAAGTTTCTACGTAGATGCGGCGGCGTGTGACTTCCGGGGCCTTCGTGTATTCAGTCAGCAATGCGCTGAATCGGGCAACATCACCTTCGGCTTCGTTAATTCGTTTGAGTCGGTAGCCGTCCGCTTCGCGGATACGTTGATCCTTCTCGCCCTCGGCCAGCGGAATCACCTTGTTGTAGTCGCGGCGGGCTTCGTTAATTAGCTTTTCTTTCTCCTGCTGCGCCTGGTTCACTTCGTTGAATGACTCCTGCACCGGTTGCGGAGGGTTGATGTTTTTTAACTGCACCTGATCGATGCTGATTCCCATCGCGTATTTTGTGGACAGCGCCTGCATCTTCGTCAAAGCCTCCGATTCAATTTCCTGGCGTCCGATGGTTATCACTTCGTCCACGGTGCGGTCGCCGACGACTTCCCGCATTACCGACTCGGAAACATATCGCAACGTCGCACTTGGCTCCCGGACTTCAAACAGAAACTTGGCCGGATCCGCAATGCGGTATTGAACCACCCACTCCACCAGTGCAGCGTTAAGATCGCCGGTCACCATCTCGGTTTCCCGTTTGCCGTCAACCGGACTTTGGTAGGGGTCCGTGGCACCCGGCGTTGTGAAGCCGAACTCCTGCTTCAATTGCCGCTTGACCGGAACGATTGTCGCCACATCGATTCCCAGGGGAAACTTGAAATGCAGGCCGGGCTGTACCTCTTTCAGGTATTTGCCGAAGCGTTGGACAACCGCGACGGAATCGCTCGGAACCGTGTAGTAAGCGGTCCACGCTCCGACAAGGATCACTGCGAACACTGCGGCCATGATGACTGTGCGTGAACCACCGTCCGGCATCATTTGCTTGAGCCTTTCCTGGCCCTCACCGATGAGTTGTTCGAGCTCGGAGCCTGGTGTAGCGCCGCGCCCCGAAAAACCGCCGCTTTGACCGTTACCGTTTTGAATTCGCATATGTGCAGTGTCCTTTGTTGATTTGTGCCCTCAGGGAACGGCAGACGACAACATTTGTCTGCTGCAGAAACAGCCAATGGGCTTCGCCGGCTTGTAGCGTTGTGATTGGCCGAGAAGGCAGCCAAGAGATTTCGTTTCGATTACGCAGTCTGAGGGCGTTCAAGCCGTCAGCCATAATCGGCTAATTAACTTGAACAGTCAAAAAACGTTCGCTCGATATTCGACAGGCAAGCATTTAGTGAGCTCGAACAGCTCGTAATGCGAAAGTTCCTGAACGTCCTCAGCCAGGTCGCGCGATCGGAGTTGGACATACAAGCGTGGCTCGACGAGATCGCTAAGCTCTGTGACAGAAGCCGTGAGCAAATACGGGTCATTATTTTGGAATTTCTCGATACAGATATCTTCAACATTTCAAACAAAGACTATGTCTCCTTTCTGGACCCGCTGCATTTCGTCGCTGAATAAGGCTGACGCAAGGTCACTTTAATCATCAGAACGCCCCCATTCGATATACGTGATTTAGCCCTTACCACGCGTGCGCGTCTTTCCCTGCTTTGCGTTCTTTTCTATGAATTCAATTATCATACTGGCAACATCCTTTCCCGTTGCTTTTTCGATGCCCTCAAGACCTGGACTCGAGTTGACCTCCATGACAACGGGACCGTGATTCGATCGCAGCAGGTCGACACCGGCTACATTGAGTCCCATCACTTTCGCCGATCGCACCGCCGTCGACCGCTCTTCTGGCGTGATTTTGATCAATTTCGCGCTACCGCCGCGATGTAAATTCGAGCGAAACTCTCCCTCTTTTCCCTGCCGTTTCATGGCAGCGACAACCTTGTCTCCGACGACAAGACATCGAATATCGGCTCCCCCGGCTTCTTTGATGAATTCTTGAACCATGAAATTCGCTTTGAGGCCGCTAAATGCCTCGATCACACTTTCGGCGGCTTTCTTCGTTTCCGCCAAAACCACGCCGACTCCCTGGGTGCCTTCCAGCAGCTTGATCACCACCGGTGCGCCACCGACAAACTTCAGCAAGTCCTCTGTATCGCCTGGCGAATTGGCAAAGCCGGTAATAGGCAAACCAATCCCTCTACGAGATAACAGTTGTACCGCACGAAGTTTGTCGCGTGAGCGAGTGATAGCAACAGATTCATTCACTGAATATACCCCCATCATCTCAAACTGGCGTACCACCGCTGTACCGTAAAACGAGATAGAGGCACCAATGCGCGGGATGATCGCATCGACCCCTTCTATCGCTTCGCCATTGAAGTGAATGCTCGGTTTATGGCTGGTGATATTCATGTAACAACGTTTATGGTTAATGATCGGCATTTCATGACCACGTTCGATGCCCGCCTCGATTAGACGCCGGGTTGAGTAGAGGTTTTTGTTCCTCGATAGGATTGCAATTTTCATGATGCCCCTTTTTCAGTGCAGTGCCGTTGGCAATCGCACCTTTAATTGTCCAACGAATCTGGCTCGTGGGTTGTTGCGAATTCCTCGACCAGATCCTCAGCTTTGGAGACGCTTTTGAATGCTGCTATATGAGCCAACGCGTCGCCTTCGTGCGCTAACGGAATATTGCTTCGCCCGATTACGATGCCATCAAACGGTGCTTTGGCGACGTCATCCCGGTCGCCAAGTGGACTGCTGAGCGTCGCCAATTTTTGATCCTTTGATACGCTCGCCCCTAGCTTTACATTCCAGCTAACGATTCCGCTCGATGGCGCCCGCACCCAGCTTGTTGAACGCGCCTCAACAGGATTCTGCTTCTTTCGGCTCTTGGCTTCCGGCAACATGCCGATGCTTCGCATGACATTTGTAATTCCACGCAGACCACCGCGAATACAGATCTCATCGAATCGCAACGCCTCGCCAGCTTCGTATATGAGCATCGGTATGCCAAGATCCACCGCACATGACCGTAACGATCCATCGCGCAGATTTGCGTTAATAATCACAGGCGCGCCAAACGCCTTAGCCAGTGCCAGCGTTTTGTCATCGTCAAGATTTGCACGAATCTGTGGAAAATTGCTGCGGTTGATTGCCCCGGTGTGTAGGTCCAATCCATAGTCAGCTTTGGATACGATTTCTGCAAGAAACGTATTGGCCAGTCGAGCGGCAATAGAACCTGTCCGACTGCCGGGGAAGCTTCTGTTTAGATCGCGCCGATCAGGTAGATATCGAGATTGATAGAGAAATCCGTGCACGTTGACTATTGGAACGGCCACTAGCGTGCCAGAAATTGAACTCAGCACCTTGCGTTTTAGCAGCCGCCGAATAATCTCGACGCCGTTGAGT